>DASPNB010000134.1:0-2126 GCA_035626755.1 Flavipsychrobacter sp. | reverse complement strand
TAAGGATTATCCTTTTTCGTATTATCCATAGTTTCCTTTTTTTGAGCGTTGCTGCATTGGGTGAATACCAAACTGCAACACAGCATCATAAAAATAGTTGAATAGCGCATAAACGTGATTTTTTGTCAGTATGCTACTATCTACGCAGCAACAACGCAAATAGTTTTCGCAGGCTGTTAAACCTTTGTAAAGTTCGGAAATATGGATGTCATTCCCGTCAGCTTATTTGCAGCATGAGGGAGCCTGCATCCTGGTAATTATGCAGGCGCTTCAGTTTGCCGTTCTCCCATTCCATAAATTCACAAGCCGTAACTACCAGCGTTTTGCCGGTGGGCGCTATGACTCCTGCCGGTGTCTGCAACGTTCCTGTGTGCGTACCATTACCCGTAAATTCCACGGCCACCCTATTGCCGTCCACCAACATGTTTTTATGCATAATAGCCATATCGGGAAATGCCGACTTAAAACCCTGCATAAAACCCATGAAACCGTCCTTGCCGTAAAACGACAGCCCGAATGCGTATGCCTGCACGGTTACGTCGTCCGTGCAAAGTTCCAGTACCTTTTCGAACTCGTTCTTTGAAAATGCGTCGTGAAGACGAATGACTAACTGCCTGATTGAATCGCTCATAATTGACTTTTTTATTTGTTTTTTTGTAATTTTTCAACAAATCAACGCCAATGCCGGTGAGCTGTCAAGAGCTTACCGCGCGGTAAGGCACTTACCAAAAAGTAAGTTTTTGACATAACAATCATTCCGGGCGAAAAAAAATTATAAAAAAATGAAAACAATTTTCCACAGCGGGCGGGAAACAATGGAAATCAACCTCATTGACGACATTGAATATAACGCAGACTACTGCCCGGCCACCAATGCCTTTCACCGTCTGAACGGCAAGTATAAGCTCACCATCCTCTACCTTTTGCTAATAGGTACGAAGCGTAACAGCGAATTGCTGAAATCCATTCCCGGCCTTACCGAAAAAGTGCTGGCCCAGCGCCTCGATGAGTTGGAGCATGATAAGGTGATAACAAGGACAGTATATCCCACCGTCCCGCCCAAGGTGGAATACTCACTCACTTCCTATGGCGAGACATTGCGCCCTGTCTTTGAATCGCTGATAACATGGGGGAACAACCATGAGGTGGTAGGGGAGGAAGCATAGAGCGAATAAAACGACAAAAGAATTATTCGCCTTTTTTCAAACTGGTCGCTAAAACCTCCATCCGCTCAAACGCCGAACCCCAGCCATTATAGAATCCCATCTTTTCCTGTTTCATCTTGTATTCTTCGGTCGCATGTATCGTGCTGAAGGTAAATATGGTCTCATCTCCGTTCGCTTCAAACAATATATGCAGTTCTACGTTTTCGGTCATTGGCCGGAAGTCTGCAGTTGTAACTATTTTTTTCAACGGCTCTATTTCAATATAAGTGCCTTCAGAAACAAATTCACTGCCATCGGGCATCGGCATACTGTACCTCCATCTGCCCCCAACCCTGAAATCGTGTTCTAGAACCTCTGTTTTCATACCCTTCGGCGCCCACCATTGGGCGATGTGGCCGGGTTCTGTCCATATATCCCAAATTGTTTGAACAGGAGCCTTCAATATCTTCTTTATTGAAAGTGTGCGGTTTCCCGGATTATTAACGCTACTCATTTGTACGTTTATTTTTCGAGGTTAACTTATTGATGTATGTTTCAAAGGAATTAATTCTTTCCTCCCATTGCTTATGATATTTTTCTAACCATAAAAATGCCGGGACAAGATTTTGGGGTTGAATGGCGCAATATCGTTCTCTGCCACGCTGCTCTACGGTTACAATACCACATTCGGCCAGGTATTTAATATGCTGCGATACCGCTGGCCTGCTTATGTCAAACCTTTCGGCGATGGCGTTGAGTGTCATCGGTTCCTCGGACAGCAAGTCAATAATCTGCCGCCTGTGCGGGTCTGCTATTCCCTGGAAAACATCTCTTCTGGCTTCTACCGGCATATTTGTAAGTAAATCCTTACATAAATACATAGGTAAGTATTTACTTACACAAATTTTTTACGGCAATTCTTACATTTTTATTTTCTCCGGAATGTGTCCTTTATCCGCTTTTGCAACGAGAAGCGAAATC
>DASPNB010000133.1:0-3561 GCA_035626755.1 Flavipsychrobacter sp. | reverse complement strand
TTGGTTACCATTATTATCATCTGCTTTGTAAACGAAAGGCAGGTTCATTTTCTCGTGCACGTCTATTTCGCGCCACAAACGCTGGCGGTAAACGGCATCATCCTCACGGATATGCTCATACGGCAGAGGAGAGCGGTCCTTCACCAGGTTACGCTCAATTACATCATCATTACGCAAGCTCTTGCGAATGGTATCGAGCTTTATTTGCGCCGACAGTTGAGTAGGCACTGTGTCCTTCTTAACCGGCGGTGACACCTGCGCATTGTTATTTGCGTTGTTCTTGATGGTGTTCGATTTGGTCTTAGGCTTGGTAGTAGGCCTCTTTGTGGAGGTCCGGGGCTTGTTCTGCGCATCGGCAGAGCCTGCGAATACAAACATCGCTACAACTGCTATCAAACCAAATATCATTAAACGGCTGTTCATAATCAACTCTTTTATTATTGTAACTGAAATACCATTGGTGTTATCTCTTTGATCTTACCATCGGGGCCAACAACCCTGATCTGGTCAAAGAAGATGGTGGTGCCTGGGCTTGCCCTGTCTACGATAGCTTTTGCTGCACCTGTCCAGCGGTTACCCTCGTTAGGAGCCGGCTGGTAGCTGGTGATGTTACCACCGTTTGCAGCCAGGATGTAGCTAACTATGCGGTAGTCTGCCTGGAATTCTGAATCTTCCAAACGTGCTATCAAACCACCCTGGGCTTTAAACTGTGCGGCAGAGATCCTTCCGCCTTTGCTGGTCCCAACAAAACCTGTTGGAGGAGGCAGTGATTTTAAGCGCATCGGGAATTTATAAGGCTTGCCGTCTGCTATTACAGTTATTTCAGACATGCCTGTTTGTGTAGGCTTGGCTATCCAGTGGTCACCGCTTGCGCGTGAGATAGAACCACCGGCGAAACGAACCTGTACTTTTTCAGCGCCCACGCTACCACCGGAGATGGTGATGGGGTTTTCAACGCCTACGTACATTACGTTCATTTTCTCAAGGAATACTGAGGCGCCTGAAGGCATGCCTACTTCATATTTCACGTCCCTGTTCAGTACACCAGTTGAGCCATCAGGCTTAGTGTACTCTATATGTACCGGGATCACCTTTGTACCTGTACCATTTGCAGTGGTCTTATACACGGCAGTTCCCTCGTTGGTAAGCGGCATGCTTTGACCACCGATAGTGATCCTGGGCTTTGCAGCAGTGCTGAATGCGCCCACACCTGCAGTGATCTCGATCTCATCACCAGGCATTGCATAGCTGGTATTAGCTTGTGCAATTGGCTGGAATTCGTTGAACACAACTTTCACCGCACCAATTTGCTGGTGGCACCAGTCTACCATTTGTGATTCTGAGTTCTTAACATCGTTCTGGAATTTGCTCAGGATGGTAAGGCCTGCAATTGAAGGCGTCATGTGGAAGTAGTTGGTGGTCCAACCCTCTGCATTATTTGCCAATTGATTGCCTGATTGGGATTTCGGCACTTCCAGGCTGATAGGAAGTGATTTCATGAAATCATCCTTTGCTTTCTGTACTGTTTTTTGCAGAATGGGATCACTTGCAAACTCGGCCGGGTTCAAAATAGCAAGCATCTGTTGCTTGTAAGTTCCCAGCTTCTCGTACAGCTTCTTGCCTTCACCTTGCTTGTCCATAAGGCGGGTAGTAGCATCCAGGTTATCTTCCTTGAAGTGCTCCACACCGTCTTTTACTTCCAGGCCGGATTCTTTTTTAAGGCGCAGCTTCAGGTCTTCCAGGTAAGCAAACAAGTCTGCTGACAGTTTCTTTGCCTGGTCTGCCTTGGGCTTCCATATAGCAGCTTTTGCCGCTGTTTGCTGGTCTTTTAATTTTTCTTCGAAAGACTTATAAGTAACCGCATTCTTATCGTCTATAATGCGGTTAGAGGTGTTAATGCTATTATTCACCGTCTTAAAGGCATTCAGGATCTCTGATGATACGTTCAGTGCCAGCAGCGCTGTAAGCACCAGGTACATCATATTGATCATCTTCTGCCGGGGCTCTTTAGGTAAAGCCATTGTAAGGGGTATTTAAATTTTTTTCAATCTTGGTTTTTCATTTCATTCATACGGGTAACGGATACGGGATCTTACTCCCCTTTAAACCGTATTCAATTAGCGGCCCTGCATTGCTGTGAGCATGTTACCGTATACGCGGTTCAGGTTGCTCAGGTTATTTGCAAGGTTAGCAATCTGCTGCTGTGCTTTCTTAGCGTCATCAACACTGCCCTGCATTGTTTCAGAAGCAGTAACCAGGTTGCTATAGAAATTGTTCATGGCCTTCAGGTGATTGTTAGTGTCCTGCAGTTCCAGCTCATAAATAGCGTTCAGTGAACCGAGGTTCTTGGTCAGCACCTGTACTTGCTCATGGAATTGTTTAGTGCTTTCAGCAGCGCTGTTGAAGTGGCCGATAGTTGTTGTAGCATTGCTATAAGCATCCTTCATGGTAGAAAGCGCGTTAGCGGCTTCTTTTGTTTTAGCTGTATAATCATTAGTAGCAGTGATAGCTTCGCTAACATCACCAATCTTGTCAACTGAAGTGTTCAGCTTCTTGAAGCTGTCGCTCAGGCGGCCCAGGTTAGCTGGAGTGATGTCTGCTTCTTTCAGCATGTCTTCCATTTTGGTAAGAGCGGGATTTGCTGATGAGTTACCCATCTTAGGCAATGCTTCTGCAAGTGCAGCCATTTCATTTCCGGGAGGGGGTAAGAATGCATATACTACGAATATGATAGCTTCTGTGATCAAGCCGGCTGTCAGGAAGAAGTCGGCCCAGGCCTGGTGCGTGATCTTTTGCCAAGCGCCAAAGATCACTATCGCGGCGCCCATACACACAATTACGTTTACGATTTTTTCAGTAGATTTTGAAACTCCAGCCATTGTTCAAAGTTTAAAAAGTTTTGTGAATAGGTTTTTAAAGGGTTCGAAGAAAAAGAACGTTTTGTTTGATTAAAACAATCAAAACAATAACGTTCTTTTACTTATAAAATTTTACTATAGTATTAATTTATCTGCGGCGACCTTGAGTAGCAGGTAAGTCGATTACGCTCCTGAAACCGATATAAGATTTCGCTGTGTCCTGGTACTCATAGTTGCGGGTGCTGGTTTGCAGGAAGTATCCTACGTCTTTCCAGCTACCGCCACGGATCACCTTGCGCTTCATACGGGGAGGGTCCTGATCTTTCGCATTGTAGCGGATATCAGGGTTCATATCATGTTGGAAGTTATAAGCGCCTTCATAATACAGTGAAGATGTCCATTCTGCCACGTTCCCTGCCATGCAATACAGGCCGAAATCGTTAGGCCAGTAAGCATCGGCCCTTACAGTATAGAATCCGCCATCTTCAGGATAGTTACCGCGACCAGGCTTGAAGTTAGCCAGCAGACAGCCTTTCTTGTTACGCAGATAATAGTTACCCCATGGGAACATTGACTGCGAACGGCCGCCGCGTGATGCGTACTCCCACTCAGCCTCTGTAGGCAGGCGGAAATCTGATTCGGTAGCTTTTTTCTTTGATTCAAGGAAAGCGTTCATGTATTGTGTTCTCCACTCGCAGAACGC
>DASPNB010000132.1:0-6882 GCA_035626755.1 Flavipsychrobacter sp. | reverse complement strand
GCAAGGTGAAAAATGGCCGACTGGTGAAGGTCCACCTGCCCGATAATTATTGGGCGCGCATGCAAACCCTGGAATACATCAGGGCCTTCCTTCTGGGCCGCATGGCCTGGGCGAGGATGAACGGTCTCTTATTAATTTCGGGCGCCTTTGGTGTGTTCGATAAAGAGATAGCTATAAAAGCAGGCGGTTACGATCATAATACTGTAGGAGAGGACATGGAACTTGTGGTGCGCATGAGAAGGTATATGGAGGAACGCAAGCTGCCATACAGGGTGACCTATATACCCGATCCACTCTGCTGGACCGAAGCACCTACCAGCACCAAAATACTCAGCCGGCAAAGGAACCGATGGACAAGAGGCACAATAGAGACTTTGAAATTTCACAAGAAAATGTTTCTCAACCCCAGCTTCGGCATATTGGGCATGTTTAGCTATCCCTACTGGTTCTTTTTCGAAATGCTGGCACCACTTATAGAATTCACCGGCTTCCTCGGCCTAATCGCCATGGCCATATTCGGATTAGTGGATTGGCAAATGTGCGTCGCCTTTTTGGTTTTTATTGTTTCATTCGGCTACCTGTACTCCTTTTTTGCTGCTTATATAGAGGTTCGCACCTTCAACATGTATCGAAGTAAAAAAGAAATGCGAAAACTCTTGCTTACCAGCCTGACAGAACCATTCTTTTTCCATCCCTTCGTGGTCTGGGCAGCCATCCGCGGCTACTACGATTATATTCGCAAAAAGAATACCTGGGGTGAGATGACCCGTGCCGGATTCGGCCCAGCCAAAAAGTAATGACTACAACCTCCGTATGTAGCCTATTCCCATTTGCCACTGGTTGCTTTTAGTACCTGAAGAATATTCCTGGGAAATAAGTGATACATTGACCGACAGAACATTCAGCCGCTTTACAGCATGCCGGGCAGTCAGTTCTCCGTTGTAGGATAATATCTTTTCTGCTGAATTCAACTGCACGTTTGTCTGCCTGCTATCCGGGGATATGCCCGCACCAACGCTGAGACCAATAAAGTCATCGACGCCGCCATAATAGTACCTGCCCATAAGGGAGTAGCTCTCTGAAACGCTGGTAGCCGCAGGTGCCAGGTATGTCCGGGCTCCTACAAGAAAACTCTTTAAATATTTGCCCACATAAGCAGTATAAATGAGGGTACGCCGGGCTGTATCTGCATTGGTAGTGAAATCCAAATAGCGTATCCCAAACTCAGCTTCAAAGGCAGCCGGAAGATTTGCATACAGCGATGCTCCCCCCTTCCATTTCGGGAATACGCCAATTTTGTCAGAAAAACCCGCATTCAGGTAGGCATAAAATCGTTTCGATATCAAAGGATATGCCTCTACTTCATACTGA
The DNA here is from genome assembly GCA_035626755.1 of Flavipsychrobacter sp. GTDB lineage: Bacteria > Bacteroidota > Bacteroidia > Chitinophagales > Chitinophagaceae > MKUN01. The sequence goes on along the minus strand of DASPNB010000132.1, from coordinate 5,511 downwards.
AAACCGTCCGAACCGAAACGGTTCGCATAATTGATACGGGCACAGAAAGCTCCTGCCTTGGTCTGTCTTGTATAATCGACGCTTAGATAATGCCAGGGATCTTTAGGAATCTTTACATCGTTAATGTCTCTCTCTGTAAAACCTATCATATCATACTTCACCCCTATCCGGTTTTTCGACATATTATCGCGCAAACGCTCTGCAAGAAGACGCGCATCTGAATTGCCCCTGTCCATCTTCAGCATTGTGTCCACAACCTTTAATCCGGCTTTGAATTCCCTTTTATCATAAAGTATCCGGGCCTTACGTAGCAATAACTCTTTCGATGAAGGGTAAAAAGCCAAGCCCGCATTCACTATCTCAAGGGCCTTTTCGTAGTTCTTGTTCCAATATTCTACATCGGTATAGGCGAAATAAACGTCCTCCACACGGGCATTCAATTGCATTGCCCGCTCAAAATAGACCCTCGCGCTGTCTGCGTTCTTCGACCATGAATACAACCTCCCGCTAAATATCAATACATCGATATTGCCTGGATTTTTTTCCAGTATCTCTTTACTCAAAAGCAAGGCAGTAGGATAATCTTGCTTGTCAAAAGCCGTCTTTCTTGCCTCAATGTACAAACTATCGACATTTACCTGTGCATTGGTATATACCGTAGGTAAAACCAGGCAGGCAAGCACCCATAAAATCACTCTCTTATATATATCCATGCAGCAAATAGCCCGAAAAATAATAATTTGAAGGTAGATGTCCGAGCGTAACAACGCTTCCCGCAGCACAAATAAGAATACATTAACAGTATCGGCTTTTTCCCACGAAGTTTCAGCAGCATAAAAATTTCTTCTTTTTTTGTTAATACATCTAAATCTTATGTATCTTTATCTTAGGTAAATGAGTAACCATGATCTATTCTACTGAATTGGTAAAAGGCACCCTGAAAACAATAGTGCTGAAAATGCTGGCTGATAACCAGAAAATGTATGGCTATGAACTGACGCAGAAAGTGAAGGAACTGACCAGGGAAAGGATACAGATAAGCGAGGGAGCACTCTATCCCACCCGCCATGCCTTGGAAAGCGAGGGCCTGCTGACAACGGAAACAGAATATATAGGAAAGCGGGTACGCAAGTACTATAGCCTGAGCCCCACAGGTAAAAAAATGAGCCAGGAAAAAGTAAGCGAGATAAAAGACTTTATAAAAACACTCAGCTTTTTGCTGGATATAAAGACAGCATAATGTACCGTATAACTGATGAACAGATAGATTTTATTCTTACGGACCTCAGCGCGCGGGGACTGAAGAATGAGGATCTGCAACAGAATATACTGGATCATGTATGCTGCATAATAGAACAAGAGCTTGAAGAAAACGGAGACTTCAGGCAATTCTATCTGCATATGATAGAGCGCTTTTATAAAAAACAGCTCAGCGAGATAGAAGAAGAAACGCTCCTTCTTTTAACTTTTAAAAATTATTACACAATGAAGAAAGTAATGATAGGCAGCGGTGCAGCTGCAGCAGCCTTGTTGATAGGCGGAAGCATATTTAAACTGTTCTACCTGCCGGGTGCAGCCATGTTGTTGGTACTGGGGGTATTTATTATGTGCTTTTTCTTTCTGCCTTTGCTGCTGGTATTGAAAATGAAAGAGACCAGCAGCCTGAGAGATAAGTTTATCATGGCACTGGGCGTTGTTATAGGTATCCTCTATTGTGCCTCTGCGATCTTTAAGGTACAGCACTGGCCGGGAGCGAACATTATGATCTTTAGTACCATTATCCTTTTGTTCTTCATATTCATTCCTGTTTACTTTTTTACAGGTATACGGAAGCCCGAAACAAGGGTGAATACTATTGTCTCCAGCATTATACTGGTGGCTGCTACCACTATGCAATTCACTCTTACTTCGATAAAGTTTCTGCACAAGGGGGCGGGAGCAACCGGGCAGGCAGTAACTGATGTGCACCGCGAACCTGCGAAATAGTACTCGATAACAAAGGGCCGCCGGGCGTCCCTTAGTAAAAATATCTGTTTTGATTATACTCTTACAATCAAATTCCGGTAACGGCCATGCGCAAACTTCCCGTGATACCTTCTATGTAAAAGATGTTCCCACTTATGTAGGTAAAGAATTCAGCGCCGGGGAAATGAACAGGATAAGGCAGGCTAGGGAAAGACGCAACCGTTCCAACTACGGACTGGAGCACCAAGGATTTGATTTTACAACAACGGACGGGCAGCATGTAACTATCGCGTCATCGCTGGGCAAAGTGAGCCTGTTTGCCTTTTGGGACGCTACCTCCCATTACAAACTGGACCGCCTGAGAGACCTGCAACGGACATACAGGGCCAACGACGATTTCCAATTAATAGTAACAGCCTTCGACACTACCGGGCTATCCAATGTTCCGAAGGAAGAAAAAGCAGGTATAAAATTTTCAAAAATAAGCTCTTCAGAAGAAATGCACCGGTTGAATTACGACAACGGCTATCCCTCATTCATTATTTTAAATAAGGCGAATGTTATCTGCCATATAGGTTCTCTCTGGTATCTGGATGCAGGACTTGAAGTGCTTTTTACATTGCTGGAACCGAAGTGATCAATTCAGGCTCGGCTGAAGCTTATTTACCGCCAGGCTGAAATAGAATACGGACCCATGCCCCGGAGAGCTTTCGGCCCAGATAGTTCCGCCGTTCTGCTGCACAAATTCTTTGCAAAGCATCAGGCCAATACTGCTGCCGGCTTCATTGGCCGTGCCTTTCAGGCTTTCATTGTACTTGTCAAAGATGCCATTGAGCTTTCCGGGCTCTATTCCTACGCCGTTATCTTTCACAGAGAATACGAGTTTGCTACCATTGTGCTGGGCGACGCTAATCTCTACGAGGCCGTTGCTGCGGGTAAATTTCACCGCGTTGGAAACAAGGTTCCTGACGACGAACTCAAAATGGTTCAGATCGGCATACACTTTAGTATAAACAGGAACATTGTTTACTATCGTTATGTTCTTATTAGCGGCAGATAGCTGGTGGAGACGAGTGGTATTATTAATTACATCATGCGCATTGAATTCCAGCGGCACATGAGTAATACCTTTAATTTTCGCCTTACCCCAGTTCAGAATAGTTTCCAACGTGCGTATCGTATTGACGGTATTTTCCTCCAATGAATCGATGATGAAGTGCTTGTCTTCCTCGGAACTCGTCTGATTCCGGTAAATGTCGACCAGCACAGGAATGTTGCCCAGCGGTCCCAGCAAGTCGTGGCCTATAATGGAGAATAACTTGTCTTTAGTTTCGTTCGCCGTGCGCAGCTGTTTATCACTCTCATTTAGTTTGTTGTTCAGCCTGCGCACACGCATATAAACGATAGTGAGTCCTATGGAGCATAGCAATAAAGCCACTGCTATTACAATAATGACATCCCGCTTCTGCGCATTGCTTTTTTCTGAATTTTTTAGTTCGTCGATTTGCTCATTAGACTTTATCAACTCATACTCCGACTCCAGGTTTGCGATCTCTCTGGCCCTCTCTACGCTGAAGAGACTATCATTAAGGTCCTTTTCCAGATTGATATAACCGATAGCCTCCTTGTACTTTCCCCATTTAAGGTGGGCAGAGGCAAGGCCGCTCAGTACTTCCGACTGCAACATTTTATTCTGTATCTCTTTTGATAGCGCCAAAGCCTTGTTGTAACTAGCCAGTGCAGCTTCCGGGTCGGTCTCGGCTTCTATGGGAGCTATGCTAATGAGCAGGCGACCATACTCTTCGGGCAGGCGTGCCTGTTCTGCGAGAGCCAGCGCCTCTTTGAAATATGCCAGTGCCTTTTCCCGGTTGCCTTTTTCACGATTTAAGACACCCAGGCTGGTGAGTGGCGGTATCTTAAGCTCCGCCATTTTATTGTCGCTCACCATAGCAACTGCGCTGTCAAAGTACTTCTCAGCTATATCGAACTGCCCCATGGCTGCATTAGTGCTGCCGATATTATTGTATAAATGCACCGTGTTAATAAACGACCTTTTCCCGCGTATAACAGCCAGCAATTTCGCTTTGTTGTAGTAGAGCAAGGCCTTATCGTAGTTCCTGCTAAAGTCGTTCGCTGCTCCCAGCTTTACATAAGTACTTATTACACCGCCAGTGTCATTTTTCTGCTCATAGATTTTCAGGGCTATAAGAAAATGCTCTACGGCATCCTTATAATTACCCCTGCGACCATCGATAACACCCAAGGCATTGTGCACACCTGCCACTCCTCCGCGAAAGTTCACTTCTTCAAAGAGCTTTAAGGACTCTTCACCCTCGGCTTTGGCCAGGTTCAGCTTGCCTTGCTCGCTGTGCATCGCTGTCTGCCAGAGAAGGATAGTAGCCTGGCCCTTTTTATAGCCGCTGCCACGGAAATAGCTAATCCCCATTTGCAGATAGTAGTCCAGCGTGTCACCACCTCCGGGCTGAAAGTATTCGAATATGTTTTGATAAACATTCAGTTTGTCGGAATCGGTCGGGGCTGCAGCTATCCCTTTATCGAAATCTACATGCACCGGTTGCGCCTTTGCCGTTAACTGAACTATGCATAAGAGTAGTAAAATGCCGCTCAGTCTCATGTTTAAGTATTGTGTTTCATGGCAAAATAGATAGCAAATAACAATAAAGCAATAGTCAAACAAAAAAGGGCGCAGAAATAATTTTCTGCGCCCCTTGCATTGTAAAAAATATTTACTTCTTGTTAAAGTCTCCCGCATAGATAAGCACGAGCTTATTGGTATCCAGGTATTTTTTCATGGTAGTGTTGATCTGGGCTACTTTTAGTGCTTTGGCCTTGCCTTCCACGTCGGTATAGTAAGTGAGGTCTTTACCATCGAACATGTAGCTGTTCAACATATTCACTATAGCATTGTTGTTATCGAGGTTGGTCTTTCGCTGAGTGAGCCAGCTTTGCAGGCTGCTCTTCCACTCGTCTTCGGTAAAACCTGAGGCCAGGGCTTTTTTAATTTCTTCATCAAGCGCAGCGTTCAGCTTATCCTTAAACGTAGGATTGAAGATGGCATAAACGCCCAGGGAGCCGGATGGATAGCGGTAATTGGCACTGTAGAAAGACCCTGCACCGTAGCTCATACCTTCGGCTTCCCTCAGCCTGTTGGGTATGCGCGAAGAGAGAAAGGCACCGCCACCCAGCATTTCGTTGGCCATTAGCAGCGGTACATAGTCGGGATCTTTTTGTGTCAGGTTGACATTCAAACCACCCAAAAGGCCTGCATTAGTCTTGTCGTTTATCTGCACTGTTTCTATTCCTCCTTTTACGTCAAAGTACTTTTCCTCTATGTCTTTGAAAGGCTTCTTAGAATTCCATGAAGCGAACATTTTGTTTAGGTAGCCTTTCATTTCATCGGCATTTATTTCGCCGGTGAATGATGCATAGCCGTTGTTAGCTCCGTAAAAATCGTTGTAGAATGCCTTGATATCTGACAATTTTACTCCTTTTATCTCCTCTATCTGTTCAGCGCTCGACTGAGAA
>DASPNB010000131.1:0-5414 GCA_035626755.1 Flavipsychrobacter sp. | reverse complement strand
CACCACACCTGACTTGGAGGAGGACATTCTTACCCTTTTGAGAGAGTCGCGGCGTAGCCGGACACTATCAGCTTTGGTCTTAGCTACAGGTCCGCCATTGGGACTACCCTGCATGGCCGCTTCACCACCATAGAAATAAGTATCAAGTCTGCCTGTGCGGTACATCAGGAACAATGCAAGCAGTCCGAAGAAGCTGCAAAGTGTGGCTGCTTTTATAAGTGGAGACCTTTTCATGATACCAATATTTGTGATGAGAACGCGAGCAATGGCAAATTGCATATGGCTCTCTCTAAAATTAACGAATTATATGGAAAAAGCATCCAGATGTGTCTAAATGAACATCCTGCAAGTACCCTACTACGCCATAGAGGACATAAGCAAAGAAGAAGTATACTGACTAGCAAAAAATCCTTTGTAAAAGCTTATGGAAAACGAAACGATGAACGTTTTAATAGTAAATAGAAAACTATGGAATCCCGATCAATTCTTACAGCAAATCACCTGGACATCATATTTGATGGCAGGAACAAAAACTACGGTGCTTACGAGCTTCGTAAAAACTACAGTCAGCGCGCAACACGCGCTACCTTCTTAGTGCTTTCCACACTCCTGCTAATGATAGGCGGCCATGCTTTCGCATCGAGGTTCAAAACAACTGACAACATCAACGCACCCGTTATTACGGCTACCGATCTCAGTTCGGTAGAGGTCGAAATACCAAAGCCGCCGGTGGAAGTACCCCCACCTGCAGCAGCTCCTCCACCCGCTGCACCAACTGCTAGCTTTACCACTCCGCGCATCGTTGAAGATCCGCTGGTGACAGAACCACAGACAACTGTAGATGACCTGGCTAATAAAGAACCGGGAACAGTCAATTCTGATGGCGACCCCAACGGTATTGGTCCTGCGACTTCACAAGAACCAGGCACAGGCATCACCGGCACAGAGCCCACAGGCATAATAGAAGCTCCGAAAGCGAAAGACGAAATAGTGAGCTACGTAGAGCAAATGCCCTCTTTTGATGGCGATGTGAATAAATACCTGGCTAACAATATTCAATACCCGCCAATGGCCAGGGAAAGCGGCACAAAAGGTCGCGTTGTAATACGCTTTGTGGTGAACGAAGATGGCTCTGTTAGCAACCTGACTGTAATGAAAGGTATTGGCTCCGGCTGCGAAGAGGAAGCCATCCGCGTGATAAAAGGCATGCCCAAATGGAGACCCGGCAAGCAAAATGGCAAAGCCGTAAAAGTATTCTTTACTCTCCCGATAAATTTTGTACTTGGCTAATCTTGGTTGGGTCGTATCTTGGGATACGATCCAATTCTCTTTTATGAACAAGGGCAGACTTGAAGCATTCAGCGATGGAGTCATCGCTATTATTATTACCATTATGGTACTTAGCCTGGAGGCACCGAAGGGAACTGACCTTGAAGACCTTGCTCCTCTTATACCCAAATTCGTTTGCTACCTGCTCAGCTTTATCTTCGTCGGTATCTACTGGAACAACCATCACCATATGATGCAAATGGTAAAATCAGTTGGTGGCATGTCGCTCTGGGCAAACCTCAATTTACTTTTCTGGTTGTCACTTATTCCTTTTGCTACCGACTGGATGGGCGAGAACAATTTTACTACCTGGCCTGTAGTATTATATGGCGTCGTGTTACTAATGTGTGCTATAGCCTATAGTATCCTCTATACCCAATTGGTAAAACATCACGACGGCAATCGTGAGCTGCAGGCAGCAGTAGGTGATGGCAGAAAAGAGAAACTATCCCTGGTGCTTTACATAGTAGCCATCATTACTGCCTTCATCTATACCTGGATAAGCCTTGGCATTTTTGTTTTCGTAGCGGCAATATGGTTCATACCCGATACACGGATAGAAAAGCATATGGAGAAAAAGTAGCGAACTAGTTCTTCTTACACAGGAAAGAAAGAATCGTAATTAAAAGCCCTTTGGCCATATCAGGTACACCGAGATCGGGTCTACTGAGAATGGTGTATAGCAAAAAGCCATCCAATACTATTAGAAGTCCGCTGTAGCGAGCCAACACTATTCCCTGCCAGATATTTTTCCAGGTCCAGTATCCTGCCATGTACTGAAGGATACCCAAGGGGATAAGACAAACCCCGAAAAGTGTTACGGCCTGGAAGACATCGGGCGAGTCAGATAGCTTCAGCATTTCCAATGCTGAGGGATAGGCAACCAGGCACATGATACCCAGGAATATGGGCATGGTGCCCGAAAGAAACAACACTACTGAAAGAGCTTTTTTCATATTGCGTGTTTTATAACATAAACATATGAAATATTAAATTTAATGTCAATACCACGCTGTTCTGAGGACTGGGAAATGTGGGTTTTTTGCTTAGGTTTGCAGCCTGTTTTAAAAAAGCACATCCATGCAGCAATCTGTATTTGACCTGATGCAGGAAATGGGGCACGAACAAGTGGTATTTTGCCATGATCCCCATTCCGGCTTAAACGCAATAATTGCCATTCACAATACTACCCTTGGTCCTGCCCTTGGCGGTACCCGCTTGTGGAACTATAACAGCCATTCAGAAGGTATAATAGACGCACTGCGCCTCAGCCGCGGCATGACTTACAAAGCTGCCATCAGCGGACTGAACCTGGGTGGTGGTAAGGCGGTAATAATAGGAGATGCAGCAAAAGTGAAATCTGAAGCCCTTTGGCGCCGCTACGGCAAGTTCGTCAACAGCCTGAACGGTAAATATATAACGGCGGAAGATGTAAACACCTCAGCCAAGGACATGGAATACATATCCATGGAAACAAAGTCTGTAACAGGTGTACCCGAATACATGGGTGGCAGCGGCGACCCTTCGCCATTTACGGCCTATGGTGTATTTATTGGTATGAAAGCCTCTGCAAAGAAAGCCTGGGGCAGTGACAGCCTTTCCGGAAAGAAAGTGTTGGTGCAGGGTGTGGGCCACGTGGGTCAGTACCTCGTAGGACACTTGGTAGAAGCAGGCGCAAAGGTTTATATATCAGACATTAACGAAGCAAGAATAAAAGAAACTGTAGAGAAGTTCCGTGCTGTAGAAGTAGTGGAAGGCTCCAGGATATTTGAAATGGAGATCGACATCTATGCTCCCTGCGCACTGGGTGCGACCATAAACACCGAAAGCATTGAAGCCATGAAGTGCCCGATAATAGCCGGCGCTGCCAATAACCAGTTAGCCGTTGAGAACGAGCACGGACCAATGCTGGTAAAGAAGGGCATCCTTTATGCCCCTGACTTCCTGATCAATGCCGGTGGTCTGATCAATGTAGGTGCCGAGCTGGACGGATATAACCGCGAACGCGTGATGGGCAATGTAGAGAAGATATACGACCGCACGCTGGAGATATTTGAACTGGCGGCGAAGGAAAGTATCCACACGCAGGCAGCCGCGATGCGCATAGCAGAAAAGCGCCTGGCGGATATAGCGAATGTGAAAGCAAGACTTTAATTATTTCTAACAATATGGAGGTCCCCAACCGGGTTGGGGACCTTTTTTATTTCTTCTTAGCGATCTTTTGTAATTCTTGTATGTCTAGTTTGTCTTTCAAACGATCGCTGGACATCTTGGTGATCACCAGATCATTGAGATGAACGACGGCGACCTTAAGGCCGTCTATGTCGCCTATCACTTTGTTTTTTTCAGCTTGCTGGTACTCTATGCCTGACACCCTGGTAAGAAAATCGACTTTATAAGGCTCTTCCCCGGCGGTAAAGACATGGGTTTCCTCGAAATTTAAAGACCGTAACTGATCCAGTGTTTCAGTATCAAATAATGTGCTGACAGCATCGGCAAACTTCATTTTGTTTTCGTTGGTTGGCTTCAGCCATAGATCCATGTCGCCCGTTGTACGTCTATAGCCATGATAGATAACAGCATAACCACCAATAAGCATAAAATCAACTTCTGCCTTGATCAGTAACTCCAGGATTTCGAAATGGGCGCTTACAAATATGTTCATTATCAGCGGAGTATTCTGAGCTTCCAGTCTATTTTCTGATCGTCAGAATAATTATATATTTTTTTAATAAGCTCAACGGCTTCCTTAATTCGTTGGGCAGGGGAAATGCTCAGCTGGTAGGCTATTTGGTCAGCCTCCTGTTCCTCAAAGGACTTGTATATTTTCAGTCGCTTCTTCATTCTCCCAAAAATACATATTATTAATTTACCAGCCCCATACTTTAGACTATTAGCATATCTTTGCAGCCCAAATCTTATACACAATATGTCTCAACTTAATCTCCCAAACCAGACAAATTTTTATAAAGGAAAGGTTCGCGACGTATATACCATCGCCGACAAATATTTAGCTATGGTGGTAAGCGACCGTATCTCGGCTTTCGATGTTGTACTACCCCGCCCTATACCTTACAAAGGACAAGTACTGAACCAGATTGCGGCCCAGTTCCTGGACGCTACAAAGGACATAATCCCTAACTGGATGATCAGTACTCCACTGCCGAATGTAACGGTGGGTTATAGGTGTGAGACCTACCCGATAGAGATGGTGGTTCGTAATCACCTGACCGGACATGCATGGCGCACATACAAAAGCGGAAAGCGCGAACTCTGCGGCGTACCTCTACCTGAGGGCCTGAAAGAGAACGACATGTTCGATGCACCTATTATCACTCCTACCACCAAAGCGCATGAAGGACACGATGAGGATATCTCCCGTGAAGAGATAATCAGCAGCGGCCTGATACCTGAAAAAGAATACGAACAACTGGAAAAATATACTCTCGCAGTATTTGAGCGTGGCCGCCAGATGGCTAAAGAACGCGGACTGATGCTGGTGGATACTAAGTACGAGTTTGGCCGCATTGGTGATACCATCTACCTTATAGATGAGATACATACTCCCGACTCATCACGCTACTTCTACCTTGAGGGTTTTGAAGAACGCCAGAAGAATGGCGAAGCACAAAAGCAACTGTCTAAGGAGTTCGTCCGTGAATGGCTGATGGAGAATGGCTTCCAGGGCAAGGAAGGCCAGCAAATACCCGAAATGACCGACGAGGTGATCAACAGCATCTCTGATCGATACATAGAACTATACGAACATGTTACCGGTAAGCATTTCGTAAAAGAAGAGATAAATGCTGCTGAAATGGAAGCTAAGCTGGCCACTGCTCTTGAGCATTTGCCTCCGGTGCCTGAGAATATCGGAACGCTGTAGGTCGCTGCGAGACGCCCCCCAACCCCCCTATAGGAGACAAAATATAATTAGGCTTGGTCGCTGTCGGCCCCTCTCCCCTAAAGGGGGACAAAGCATAATTAGAAAACAGGATGAAAAACGCTGAAAATATGTTTTTGGGGGCAGACAAGGTGATCTTTCAAAGGGCGGAAGTCCTTCGAAAGAGTCAAACAGTTTCGGAGAA
>DASPNB010000130.1:0-2513 GCA_035626755.1 Flavipsychrobacter sp. | reverse complement strand
ACTGTATGCCTGGCGATTGAAGTAGACCGGTGATGGCTGGAAGCTGTAAAATGCAAACAGCAACGCTCCTATCAACAGTATCGCAAACTGCATGGGCACCTTCACCAGGCCGTTCATCAGTAATCCCATGCGGCTTTCCTTCAAATCTCTGCCCGATATATACCTGCCCACCTGGCTTTGGTCAGTGCCGAAGTAAGAGAGCGCCAGGAAGAAGCCGCCAATGACACCGCTCCAGATGTTGTACTTATCTTTCCAGTCAAAATCGGTAGTAATGACGTTGAGTTTACCCGCTTTTCCCGCAACGTAAAGCGCATCGCTAAAACCCATACCACCCGGTAACTGCGCTACAACCAGGTAACCCGCTATAGCCATTGAAGCGAGTATGATGAGAAACTGTAACTTCTGGGTATGCGCCACCGCCTTTGCCCCACCGCTATAGGTGTACACCAGCAACAGGCCACCCATTATCACGTTGGTTAGGTAGATATTCCACCCCATAATTGAGGACAGAATAATAGATGGCGCATAAATACTGATTCCTGTCGACAAACCTCTTGACAGCAGGAACAAGATGGATGTGAGAACCCTGGTTCTTTGGTCGAAGCGGGTCTCGAGGTATTCGTAAGCTGTATAAACGTTCAACCGCCGGAATATGGGAATAAAGCTGATGCTAATGACTATCATCGCTATGGGCAGGCCGAAGTAATATTGCACAAAACGCATCCCATCGGTATAAGCCTGGCCCGGTGCGGAAATAAAGGTAATAGCGCTGGCCTGTGTAGCCATAATACCCAGCAGGACGATATACCACGGCATGTTCTTATCTGCCAGCAGGTAAGATTGAGAACCACGAAGGCCACGGCTTTTGACCACACCATAAAGTATGATGCCCGCCAAAGTAACCAGCAGAACTATCCAATCCAGTGAACTCATGCCCAATATTGCGTAAACCAATAATACAAAACTATCTGCAATAGCAGCACCGCCATCACCGCGATGTACCATTTACTCCAGTTGTATCTCGATTCATCAGCCATACCCTCTATACTAAAAGCTGTTTGTAAAAGTAAGAAGCTTTTAGACAAGAGTTTAGTCATTTCATTGTCGAGTAGGTGACACGGGTAAATCCGCCGAACGTCTGGAGGCGATCAGTATATACTGCACTGTCTTTATGGAAGTAATATTCAATGGCCTCTGTATGATGAAACACCGCGCCACGATTGACATAAACCAGTTTCTGCGTAGTATCGACCAATATCTGATAGCCACCGCCGCCACTATAATATTCGTATGAACTGCCCATAAAATCAATCATGATATCCGAACTTACTGTAATTGGCATTACGGTATCAGGATGGATAAACTCCATAGGATCCTGGCCACTAAGTTTCTGATAATAATGTCTGCTCCATGTCCAGTCTTTCGCTAAACGTTTGGTGTGCATAGATGTAAGTGAGGGAGTTTGATATTTTTCCTTTTTGCAGGACGCGCCGGCCAGGGCGATGAGCAGAATTATACTAATTGACAGGTTTTTCATAAGGTTATGTTTAAAGGTAGACAATCTCATAGCAAAATAGCAAAACATATGCCATTTGTAAAGAAGCCCTAATAATAGTTACGAGTTGCTGACATAACCAACCTTTTACCTCAACGCACCTCCTACCAATTCCAGCAACTTAATTTCCTGCGCCTCCCAGGAATATTTTTCGTTGAAACGGGCAACGATCTCTTCCCGGTCAATTTCCTTTTCACTAACCAGTTTTTGCAATTCTGTTGTCCATTCATCCAGATCATCCGGTGAAACTACGCACACTGCATTTCGAAAGTCGGCAGCAACTTCGCACTGACCTTTCGTGCCTGTGGCGAATACCCGCAGACCTGCCTGCAGGTATTGCAGTATCTTATTCGTGATAGTTGTATCGCGGCTTGGCGGAAAGGTTTCCTCAAGAGCCAGGCCAACGATATGCCTGCTGAGCAAGCCATGAAGTTCATTATGTTTTACCTGCGGTGAAATTACCAGTTTATGCTGCCGGCAGCGCTCAAAGAGTGTTTCCAATTCCAGCCTGTATCTATCAGAAACATCCCCTATCAGGTTAAGCGACAGCGGTGTTTGTATTTTCTGTAATACAGCGATCATCTTTTCCAGCCCCCTGCCTGGTCCAATGGTCTGAGAAAACCATACGAGTGATGGTTGTACGTGCATGGCCTGGTGCAGCAATTTTTCCTGTGGAAAGCCATTATATATTACGTCAGGTTTTCCGATACCATATTCTTCGTAAATAGCATCCGCCATGGCATAGGAAGGACAAGTAACATACGCACCGTGCTTTAAAGCAAATTTTTCCAGCCGCTTCAACATTTCCACCGGCCTGGAAGCCACCAGGTAATCGTGCGAATACCAGTCCTCGAGATCAAAGGCCACTTTTTTACCACGCTGTATCAATTTTTTGCCAACATACAGGCTGCAATCTATATGGCAGATATACAGGTCCGCATCTGTCTCCAATGCTTTT
>DASPNB010000129.1:0-2117 GCA_035626755.1 Flavipsychrobacter sp. | reverse complement strand
CAACACTGTGTTCTATCGCTTCATACAGGAAAATATGACCATTATCGTTCTTGGCAATAAATACAACTCAGGCATCTACCGCCAGGCACCTGTGCTCTATAGTATTGTAAAAGGGAAACCAGTCGGCAGCGGTTTTGATGACGATGAGTAATTCAGCAGTAGCCTGCAGCGGCAGCAAGCAGCAAAGAACTTAACAAAAAAGCTTCGCGATATGCGAAGCTTTTTAATTATCTAATATTAACAGCGCTGCAACTGCAAACTGTCGCTGCCTACTGCCACTAAAACTACCTGCTATAATTCGGCGCTTCCTTGGTGATCACCACATCATGCGGATGGCTTTCAGCCATAGAGGCTGATGTGATGCGGATGAATTGGGCATTGTCATGAAGTGCTTTAATATCTTTAGCACCACAGTAACCCATACCTGCGCGAAGACCACCAACGAACTGCTGAACGATCTCATTCAGGTTGCCCTTGTATGGTACACGGCCTACAATACCTTCCGGAACAAGTTTCTTTATATCAGCTTCCACATCCTGGAAGTAGCGGTCCTTAGACCCTTCCTGCATGGCCTCTACTGAGCCCATACCGCGGTACGATTTAAACTTACGTCCCTCGTATATAATTGTTTCTCCCGGGCTCTCCTCAGTACCCGCAAATATCGATCCCGCCATGACGCACGAGGCACCTGCTACCAGTGCCTTCACCATATCGCCCGTGTAGCGGATACCACCATCAGCAATAACCGGTACACCTTTTTTCTTCAGTTCTGTTGCTGCTTCTATTATCGCCGTAAGCTGCGGAGCACCTGCACCTGTCACCACGCGCGTAGTACAGATTGACCCCGGTCCTACGCCTATCTTCACGGCATCAGCTCCGGCATCTGCCAGCGCTTTCGCGCCTGCTGCTGTGGCCACATTACCCGCTATCACATCCAGGCTCTTAAATTTCTTCTTCACCTGTTTCACTATGTTGATCACATGTACAGAGTGGCCATGAGCGCTATCAAGCGTTATCACATCAGCACCCGCAGTTATCAGTGCTTCTATGCGTTCCATAGTATCACCGGTGATACCCACAGCAGCGCCCACCATCAGGCGGCCGTTACTGTCTTTGCAGGCATTAGGATGACTCTTCAGGTTAATGATATCCCTGAAAGTAATGAGCCCTACCAGCTTTCCTTTTTTATCTACTATCGGTAGTTTTTCAAACTTGTATTTTTCAAGGATTTTTTCGGCTTTGCTCATATCTGTACCAACGGGAGCCGTCACCAGGTTCTCTTTGGTCATTATTTCGCTTACCTTTTTGCGCGTATTCTTCTCAAAGCGCATATCCCGGTTGGTGAGTATGCCTACCAGCAGGTGTTTTCCATCTACTATGGGTATGCCGCCTATTTTATTATCATTCATCAGCCTGATGGCATCAGCCACCGTAGCATCGGGGGAAAGAGTAATGGGATCAACTATCAGGCCGCTTTCTGAGCGTTTTACTTTGCGCACCTGTTCTGCCTGGCGCTCCACGCTCATATTCTTGTGGAGGATACCGATACCGCCTTCGCGGGCCAGGGCGATCGCCAGGCGCTGCTCCGTTACGGTGTCCATTGCAGCGGAGACCATAGGAATATTAATGCGTATGTTCCTCGTTAACTGTGTGTGGAGATCTACCTCGCGCGGAAGGACTTCTGAATAAGCCGGAACGAGGAGTACGTCGTCAAAAGTAAGGCCCTCGCCGTAGAATTTAGATTTTGCAGCCATGTGCAAAGATAGGTCAGCGATCTCAAATTTTAAAAACAGCTTTTAATTATAGGCTTATAAAGGACCGAAACCTTACCCGTAGGGACTTTCAGGGAAATATAAGACAATGGATATCTGACTTATATTAACACTTATCATTTCTAAGGCTGATACACCAGCCGCAAGACCTTACCAGCTTTTGGTCCGTGGTACTCTAGCATATACATACCGGCGGCGAGTCCCTGGGGTAGCCCTACCTTGTCCTTCCCTTCTTTAAGATCATATTCTCCTATCAGCCGTCCATCAAGGCCCATCACGGAGAGAGTTCCACCTTTACTTTCAACCATAAAATTTCCCGTTGTAGGATTGGGATAGATCATTATA
>DASPNB010000128.1:0-7184 GCA_035626755.1 Flavipsychrobacter sp. | reverse complement strand
TCACCAGCACTACAACAGCTGTAAATTGTAACGGTAACTCTAACGGTTCTGCAAGCGTAAGCGTAACAGGCGGTACAGCTCCGTTCACTTATAGCTGGGCTCCCGGTGGTCAGACTACTGCTGCTGTCACAGGTCTGAGTGCAGGTACTTACACGGTAACTGTAACTGATAACAATGGTTGTTCTTACTCAAATACAGTAACTGTTACCCAGCCTGCTGCCCTGGTAGCCCTGGCTGCTAATACTTCACCAGCATGTTCAGGCGACTCAATGGCCGTTATCGGTACGGCTTATGGTGGTACTGCCCCATACAACTACGCATGGGTAGGTCCGGTATCTGCTAATATCCCGGTTATCTCTATGGGTAACGTAACAACAGCCGCTGCGGGTACTTATACACTGACTGTGACTGATGCTAACGGTTGTGTTTCAACTGACGTTACAACTGCGGTTGTTAACCAGACACCAACCATCACTACACAGCCTCAGCCTGCTACGGCTTGCGTGGGTTCATCTGCAGGCTTTAGTATCACAGCTATCGGCACAGGTATTTCTTATCAGTGGAAAGCCAACGGCGTGAACATCTCCAACACAGGTGTATACTCAGGCGCTAATACTAATACACTTTCTATCAGCGATGTTACGGGTCTCGACGGTACTATGTACCAGGTGATCGTTTCAGGTGTTTGTACTCCTGATACAAGTATCAGTGTAATGCTCACTGCTCCTTCGTTCAACTCATGGACAGGTAGCGTAGATACGGCCTGGTCTAATGCTTCTAACTGGCAGTGCGGTATCGTTCCAACGATCAATACAGACGTTATCATCCCGGCTTCTGCTCCAAAGATGCCGCTGGTGAATATTGCCACTGCAACTGCCAATAGCATCACTATTAACTCTGGCGCAACCCTCGGCTTCGTAGGCACAGGCAGCCAGGTAGAAGTAAGGACTGATATTACCAACCTGGGTACGTTCAATGCATCAAACGGTGCTGTAATGCTCAGCGGTACATCAGCCCAGTCTATACCGGGAGTAACATATGGTGAACTGGAACTGACAGGTAGCAGCATCAAGACTTCAACGGGTAACTTGACCGTATCTGGTAACCTGATTCTGACTGACGGTTATCTTCAGCTGGGCACCAACAATCTGACACTGTCACAATCAGCAGTGGTAACGGGTGGTAGCGCTGCGTCATTTGTGATCACCAACGGTACAGGTGTTGTTATCAGGCAAGGCCTGGGCACAACAGGTAACACAGGTACTGCAATATTCCCTGTAGGTGCTGTGATGGGGGTTTATACTCCTGCAGCGGTGCAGAACGCGGGTACGATGGATAACTTCAGCGTAAGGGTAATAGAAGGTGTTTATACCGACTACAACAATGAAGTTCCTGTAGGTGGCGCTATGAGCAATAATACTGTTGACAAGACATGGTTCATTAACGAAGCTGTGAATGGTGGTTCTAACGCTACAGTATCGCTGTCATGGCCTCTTACCGAGGAGCTGCCAGGCTTCAACAACAGTATGTGTGATGTGTCTCACTACAATGAAGACTCATTGAATTGGGAGTCTGATGCCTTCGGTCCTGCGAGTGGCACAGTGGTACTGTTCACCCGCAGCAGAGCCGGCGTAAGCACTTTCTCTCCGTTCGGCCTCGGTACTATCAATGGACCTCTTGCTCATAATGCTGTTACTCTTACAGGTATCTACAATGCTTACAACAAGACAGTAGACCTGAACTGGGATAAGAGCAACGATCCTGATGTGGTTACTTACAGCCTGGAGCGTTCTGAGAACGGTATTACATACACTTCTGTAACAAGCAAGGAAGCCGGCCAGGAGATATATGAGTATACTGACGCTGAGGCAGCCAGCCTGAAAGCTAAACAACTCTACTATCGTCTCCAGGTGAGCACCAACGATGGCAGCTACGTTTACACCAACACTGTAAAGGTAGACATCGCAAGCAGTGTGGTTACTTATGGTCTTACACTGTATCCTAACCCGGTTAGCGGTTCTGAGGTATTTGTAAGTATCAGCGACGACGCCCTGGCTACTGATATGGATATCGTAATAACTGATGTTCTTGGCAAGGAAGTAAGGAAGTATCACTACGATGCCGGTACTTACAACCCGAATATGATATCAGTGAACGTAGACGACCTGGCGCAGGGTATGTACACCCTGCGTGTGAAACAAGCAGGCTCTATGATACAGACTGTGAAGTTTACCAGGAAGTAGAATTAATATCTTCAACAATAGGCAAGGGCTCCCAATCGGGAGCCCTTGTTGTTGTATGCTTAATTCGAGCCTTAAGGCTGCTTTGTCAACCTATCAACTTTTCAACTTATCAACTATCTTAGCTTCATATGAAAGAGAACCTCACCGGAACAGATCAGCAATTCGGCATTTTCAAATTCATTCCTCTGCGCTTTGCTCCATGGATACTGGCTTTATTAGCTTGTATTATCTATGCCAATACAGCACCCAATCAATACGCGCTCGATGATATTCTCGTTCTGTACGATAATCACTATGTAAAGCAGGGTTTTGCCGGCATTCCCAGGATACTTACCTCTGATATGTTCGCCAGCTATTTCGAGGACATGCAGGTAGAGCAGGTGCTTTCCGGTGGCAGGTACAGGCCGCTGGCACAGGTCACTTTCGCTATTGAGTATCAGTTCTTCGGTGCAGAGCCGATGGTGAGCCACGTTCTCAATGTCCTTTTGTTCGGCCTGCTCATTTATATTATGTTCTCGGTCTTGCTCCGTTCGTTCAGGATGAATGCCGACCTGGTATTTATTGCAACGCTCTTGTTTGCTGTACATCCCATACATACCGAAGTAGTAGCCAATATTAAGAGCCGCGATGAGATATTTTCACTCATGTTCATCCTGCTGGCTTTCCGTTACAGCTTCGCCTATGTAGATACAGGTAAAAAACTCCACCTCCTTTTCGCTGCTATAGTCACCTTTATTGCTTTCTTAGCTAAGGAGTACGCTTACGGTCTTATAGTTCTGCTGCCATTGGCTATTTCCGTTTTCCGCAATCCATATCCCAAGGGCAGGCTTACCCCGCCGCTCCTTGTTTTTCTCGGTGTTGCCGTAGCATTCTCGGCTCTGCGTTACTCTGTTGTCGGCTTCGAGGTTATCGAGCAGGACGATGTGCTGAACAACCCTTACCTCCACGCCTCAGTTGATGAGGCCCTGGCGACCAAGATATTCGTCCTAAGCAAATATTTATTGCTCCTCCTGTTTCCTCACCCGCTTTCCTCCGATTACTCATTTCCGCATATCGCCTACCTCTCATTCTCAAGCCCCCAGGTTTGGATATCGCTTCTTTTACATACTGCCATCACCGTCGCTGGTATATACTACGCCTACAAGAGGCATTTCCTCGGGTTTGCTATTATGCTTTACCTTATGTTCCTGTTCCCGGTGTCCAATCTTTTGGTAGACATCGGTGCCACCATGGGCGAGCGCCTGGTCTTTCATGCTTCTCTGGGTTTCTGCCTGGCGGTTTCATGGTTACTGGTTCAGGCCTATCAACGATTCTCTCTTGCCAAACCGGTAATTATAGTGCCCTTGCTTTTAATAGCTGTGGCTGCCTCCGCAAAGACCATCAGCCGTAATCCTGACTGGTACAACACAGACACGCTTTTCCTCAAAGATGTCCAGACCGTACCGGAAAGTGTTATAGCCAACAACAATGCTTCGGATGCCATGATCAAAAAAGCCGATCACGAAAAAGACCCGGCAAAGAAAAAGGAAATGATAGAAAAGGGAAGGGCTTATGCCCTTAAAGCCCTGGAACCTTACCCCGAATTTGTAAATGCCTTAATCAATCTAGGCCTGGCCGAGCACCTCTCGGACCAGAATGATTCCGCCATGAAACACTGGCTGCTGGCAAAATCATACTTACCCCAATCACCTCACTTTCCTAAGCTGGCTGAACACTTTTTCAATAGGGGAATGAATGAAGGGCGTACAGATGTCCGCCGGGCTATAGACTTTTTTAAAATGTCAGCGGCCCTCAATGAGGCAAAGTCAGAACCTTGGTCCAATATGGGAGGGGCCTATTTCACTATCCAGAAGTTCGACTCGGCGCTTTACTGCTGGCAGGTAGCCCTAAAGATCAACCCCAACGACCAGGAAGCTATGCGAGGGTACCAGGCCCTCACTACCCAAGGCCCACCTCAGCAGCCAGCAAAATAGGCCGGCTCAATAGCGCTGTCATTTCGAGCGAAGCGGAGAGCTATGAAATAGCTCGTAGCGAAGGGAGAAATCTCCTGAAGGTTACGTACTCTGCTCAGTAGTGCATTGCGATCTGAACAGGAGCCTATCGTGCTTCGCACAATCCCAAATATTCTATAACTTTAATCTATGACCTTCATTCAGCGGATACCGCTCAAGTACCTCATTTATATACCATCTGCATATTTTGCACTATTGGGTGCTTACGATATTATATCTGATATATTGAATGGCGGCATAAAAACAGAGAATCTTCTTTTCAATCTGATCTTCTTTCTGCCATTAGTGTTCAGGCGCTGGTATATTTTACTTAGTTGCGGGGTGGTATTTGGTGTTTTCTGGATATGGCAATTTACTGTAGGTTCTTTTTTACTGATGGATGCGGGGACTTCTTATGGAAACGTATGGCGGTCTCTTGCACTCTGGCTGTTCCTTTTAGCCTCTATGCTTTGCTCTTTCATGCTTTATCACGCAGGCTCCCGGCTAAAGGCCTCTTTAGGGATTACACACCGCATCAACTAAGCCCGGTCAACCCCTTATCTTCCCAATCCCGGTTCAGACTATACCGCACTGGTCGAAGTACTTACTTCGACCCAAAATAGAGCAAGCATTTGCTTGCGATAAATTATTAAATAGTATTATTCTCAGTAACAACTCTGTCCACATATCCCAGCACCTGCCGGTCAAACTCCTCCTGCTTTCCAAACATGATCCCGACAGATATCGGCAACACGGCTATGGTAATTTCCCATTGTCTTAGCTTGTCCATATGCAGGTGAAGGCGGGCGGCGTCCTTTTCTGTGGTAACTATTATTTTGTTGGGAACATCCCAGTTTTTGTAGGCTTCTTTTATCTCTTCCAGGTTACTGGTTACAAAGTAGTGATGGTCCGGGTAGGAGAGGGTATGTACTCCCTTAGCGATAGTCTTTAGGTGGTTTTCCAATGGTTCAGGACGAGCAATGCCGCACACTAATATCGCATTGCTTTCTGCCAGGCTAAGAGGCTGCCCGGCAACGAAATTATAGGGCGTTCCATACTTTATTTCACTAAAGTAAATATTCTGGTGATCTTTCTTTTGTATTTGATTTTCAATTTCTTGCGACTGTAATTTATTTAAGTCGGCTGGACATTTAGAAACCATGATAATATCGGCCCTTTTATATGATGACCGCCCCTCCCGCAATGTGCCAAAGGGCAGTATATGGTCTTTATAGAACGGTTTCGAAAAGTCTGTGATCAATATGTTTAGTCCTGCCTTTACCGAACGGTGCTGGAAGGCGTCGTCCAGCAAAATGACATCTATGTCCGGTCTTCTTTGCAGCAGCTGGGGGATGCCGGTCATCCTTTCCTCGGCTACACTCACCACCGCCTCGGGAAACTTCAGGTGAT
This sequence comes from Flavipsychrobacter sp., assembly GCA_035626755.1. Classification (GTDB taxonomy): domain Bacteria; phylum Bacteroidota; class Bacteroidia; order Chitinophagales; family Chitinophagaceae; genus MKUN01. The sequence goes on along the minus strand of DASPNB010000128.1, from coordinate 1,540 downwards.
ATTGCATCGGTTCGTCTCCTATCCTCAAGGCATTGCTGTCCCGGTCGGCCAGTATAAAGCCCTGGGTTGTCCGTTTGTATCCGCGGCTCATTGTCGCCACCCTGTATTGGTACTGCAGCAGCCTGATAAGATACTCCACGTGAGGCGTCTTGCCAGTGCCTCCTACCGACAAATTACCCACTGCTATGACCGGAGGCGCAAATTCAATTGAGGCTGATAATCCATTGTCATACATCTTGTTACGAAGCCAAACTATCGCTCCGTAGATCAGCGCCAATGGGTACAATAGTATCCTTATAAGGCCAAAAACCCGGTACAAAAAGTTCTTTCCGTTCATATAAGTCCCGCGTCTTGCAGCGCGTATTCCAGTATTTTTTCCTGTGGCTTAAAGGCTTTCACCTTGTCCAGTTTCATATAGTTGATTCCTTCGTGTATCAGCAGTTCCTTATCTTCCGGTGCGTCTTTGTCCTGCCTCATATAGCTGTAGATTCCAGCCTCCAGCAGGCAGCTTTCCGGCATTAGTCCTATCAGTTCGCTTCCTTTTATGCTCACGCCTGCCTCTTCGGCCAGTGCCTTGCAGGCTTCCCAGGCTTGCACCGGCGAGGTGGTTCTATAGTCCAGCAGGTTCATTGATACTTGTGCGCATTCAAAGTCAGAAGTATACCATCCTATTGCCCTCGTCTTGCCAAGTAGTCCCGGTGTCTTCCATCTCTCGCCGTTGATCATTTCATAGTGTCCGCTCTCTCTTATCCGTTCGGCTATATAAACTGCCTTATCTACATCCTTAGTGTCCAGCGATACATTATAGGCTACAAGTATGTCTCTTGCCCCAACCACCGTAGCGCCCGTTGCGGGATTAAAATCTTTGGGGCCGTGATCCGGCTCCCAGTCGGGTAATTTTATCTTCTCTGCAAAGCCTTCATACTGCCCTCTCCTGATACTCGGCAGTGATTGGCGGTGGGCTGCCCTGGCAGAGTGTTCGTAGAAGTAAACTGGTATATCTAATTGATTGCCAATTTTTTCAGATAGTTTATCTGCATAGAAAATTGAATCTTCTTTGTTCAGATTGTACAGGGACACCACGGGGCAGACATCTGTTGCACCTATCCGTGGGTGTATCCCCAACTGGCTTCTCATGTCTATCAGTTCTGCAGCCCTTTTCACTCCGCGGAAGGCCGCTTCCACCACTGCTTCCGGTTCCCCCGCAAAGGTCATCACCGTCCGGTTCGCCGCATAGCTGGTATCTATATGAAGCAGCTTTGCATCCTCTACTGACCGGATTGCTTCGGCGATGGCGGCAATCTTTTGCTCGTCGCGCCCTTCGCTAAAGTTGGGTACACATTCTAATATCTGCCGGTTCATTCCATGTAAAAGTATAGAAACTAATCAGCCACTTAAATTCCCTACTGAAATATTTCTATTGACAAAAATGATATTCCATCCATAAAAAGAATATGAATTGCAGCCGTTGGTTTGGCCCGGAACTTGTTGTTAGGGGCATTTATTGGAGGAAGGTACTAGTCATTTAAATTTTTTTCCG
>DASPNB010000127.1:0-2469 GCA_035626755.1 Flavipsychrobacter sp. | reverse complement strand
ATGAGCCATACCTTTTCCCTGTTCCTGTTCAGCGCCCTACTCCTCTACACCGACAAATGGCACGCTAATCCAAGACCTATAAGCATATATATGATAGGCCTGGTAATGGGAGCCATATTTATTACGAGACCGGTGAATGTTATAGCTGGTATTATTCCGCTGGCCTGGGGAATAGAAAACAGGGCCGGAATCCTTGAGCGACTTAAGCTGTTCCTTGCCGAGGCGAGGCATGTATTGATAGCGATTATCCTGTTTATTGCTGTGGCAGGAATCCAACTATATTACTGGAAGTTTGCCACAGGCCATTGGCTCTTCTTCTCTTACCAGGGCGAGGAGTTTAACTTTATGGAGCCGCAGATCATTAATGGTTTATTCAGTTTCAGGAAGGGCTGGTTTGTGTATACTCCTATTGCACTTATTGGCATGATCGGCCTGTTTTACACACCTAAGAAGTATGTACCGTGTTTGGTAGCCTTTTTTGCTATAATGATCTACGTGGTATTTAGTTGGGAAAACTGGTATTACGGCGGCGGCTTTGGAGCAAGGCCATTGATCGAAGCGATGGCAGTTGTAGCCCTTCCGCTGGGATTTCTCACTAAAAAGTTACTATCCAAAAAGAGCGTATTTGTAAAGTTAAGCTACCTTTTTGCGCTACTAGTGCTGATAAGCCTGAATATGTTTCAGTCTTTCCAATACAGAGAAAACATCATACACTGGGATCGTATGACCTTCGCCTATTACTGGCGTGTTTTTGGCACCATAAAGCCCAAAGATGAAGACCAGAAGTTGCTGATAAGCGACCAAAAATACTATAGTGAGATATATCACTGGAATACCAAATGAGTTCTGCAAATTCCTCTTTGAGAAAATAGCCATTTGTATACCTTTGCAGTCCATTCTAAATATATCATGCAGTCTTCAGTAAAGATATTTTCAGGTACCAATTCCAACTATCTCGCGGAAGCTATAGCCCGGGAGTTCGGCAAGCCATTAGGAAAAATTGACATACAAAAGTTTAGCGACGGGGAATTCCAGCCAGTATTTATGGAGTCTATCCGTGGCGACTATGTTTTCCTTGTGCAGAGTACCAATGCCCCTATGGATAACCTGATGGAACTGCTGATGATGATAGATGCAGCCCGCAGGGCCTCAGCAGGCTATATAACAGCGGTTATCCCCTACTTCGGGCTGGCCCGCCAGGACCGTAAGGACAAGCCCCGGGTGTCGATAGCCTCGAAGCTGGTGGCCAACCTGCTGACCACGGCCGGAGCCAACAGGGTGATGACCATGGACCTACACGCCCCACAAATTCAAGGTTTTTTTGATATACCGGTGGATCACCTCGACAGTTCTGCGGTTTTCATACCATATATCGAGCAACTTAGGATGGAAAATCTTATCTTTGCGGCCCCTGACGTAGGTTCTACCAACAGGGTGCGTGAAGTTGCCAAGTACTTTGAGCTGGATATGGTGATCTGTGATAAGCAACGCAAACGTGCCAATGAGATAGCAGCTATGACAGTAATAGGTGATGTGAGCGGGAAGCATGTGGTGCTGATAGACGACATCTGCGATACAGCAGGTACCTTAAGTAAGTCAGCCTCCATATTGAAAGAGCGTGGAGCCTTGTCGGTTCGCGCCTTCTGTACCCACCCTGTACTCAGCGGCAAGGCTTATGAGAACATTGCGAACTCAGAGCTGGAAGAACTGGTAGTTTGTGATACCATTCCGCTGAAACAGCAAATTGATAAAATAAAGGTAGTGCCTACGGCGACGCTTTTTGCAACAGCCATCCGCAATACCCACGAGAATAAGTCGATAAGTTCTTTATTTATACATAGCCAGAAGAAGTAAGGCCAGTGGCAGACGGCAGTAGCAGTTTGCAGTGGATAGTGAATCTTGGCTTTTGATTTTTTGAATTAACTACTGTTTATACAAGAAAATCCGTCCCCACAAAGGGATACCTTTTTAAGAAACGAATTTTCAACGTCCGTATGTTTGACGGATAACCGCACGGCGCTGAAGAGCAAACACTGAAAAATGAAAAGTGTAAAAATTGAAGGTAAAAAAAGAAGCGATCTTGGTAAAAAAGCAACACGCCAGGTTCGTTCTGAAGGTGGCGTTCCATGCGTTATCTATGGTGGCAACGAAACGCTCCATTTCTCTGCACCCGTAATGGCATTCCGCTCACTGGTGTACACACCTGACTTCCAGCTGGCTGAGATCACCCTGGATGGCAAAACGCACAGAACCATCATTAAAGACATCCAGTTTGATGTAGTTACCGATGAACTGAGCCACATTGACTTCCTGGAACTGGTAGAAGACAAGAAAGTGGTAGCTAACCTGCCGCTGAAATTCACGGGTCAGCCTGAAGGTGTGAAAGCCGGTGGCCGCTTTGAAGTGAAAGTAAAGAACCTGAGGGTCCGTACTCTGCCAAAGCACCTGCGTGAGAACATTGAAGTAGCA
>DASPNB010000126.1:0-2087 GCA_035626755.1 Flavipsychrobacter sp. | reverse complement strand
ATGCTAGCGAGAAGCTCGCTGCCATTGCTAACATTATTGCTGAGTATTTCATAGTTCTTCTTTTTCATACTATCATTAAAAAATTGAACCAGAAGTCCCGCTTGTTTTGTAAAGCTCTGAGAATGACAGTGATACAGAATTCCCAAATCCTTAGACATTTTTTCATTGTGTAGAAAGTACACATCAATCTTCGTCCTGGCCGTGCAGCACATTGGCATGGAAATATTAAGGATATGGCTGCATATACCTTTTACTATGAAAAAGTATCTCTTTCTGTTCTTTATAACCACCTCTCTGCAAGCATCCGGCCAGGATGTTTATGAACCTGTTGAAGAGCCTGTATATGGAACCTTTAAAGCGGAGGACAATGAACAGGCCCGCGACATACACAGAATGTACACGTTAAAGCCGGCGGTTGATATACCTATTATTGCGACCGGTACTCTCTGGTCGGCATATGCCTTCACCAAGATATATAGCAAGGATAAAATACCGGACGAGAAGGTGGCGGGTCTCCGCACAGAAGATATTAATGCGTTTGACCGCTGGGCGGCGGGCAATTCGAGCCCCTCGATGGATGCTAATAGTAATTATCTTTTTTACGGATCTATTCCTCTGCCGGGTCTATTGTTCATTGATAAGGATATACGAAAGGACGCCTGGCCGGTGACGGCTTTGTATTGGGAGAGTTTTGCCATCACGGGTATGTTGTATACAGGGTCAGCCTATTTTATCGATCGCTACCGCCCCGAGACGTATGATACTCGGCAGCCCGTAGCCCACCGTACAAGTGGTAACAATAAAAATGCTTTTCTGGCCGGGCACGTGGCTGTAGTGGCAAATGCAACGTTCTTTATGGCTAAAATTTATTCTGACTATCATCCACATTCCAATTGGAAGTGGGCATTCTGGGGCGGGGCTACACTGGCCACCGGTACTATGATATACATGCGCCATGCAGCGGGAAAGCACTTTCCTACAGACCTGATAGCCGGTACAGCCCTTGGCACCTTGTCGGGTATCCTTGTTCCTCATTTCCATAAAACGAGGCACCCGGCCGAACGCAAGTGGAGCCTTGGTCCTTCCTTTAACAACAGGGGACGTGGCATGGGGGTTTCATTCAGCTACGCTCTTAGATAGCGTCCACAAGTGGCAGGGTTTTGTAGCAGATAAACGTGATAAATATTTTGTTTATGGCTACTAAAGTACCGGTGAAAAAGAAGACTTCAGCAAAAAGGAAAACGAGCAAACCCCTTAAGGAAGATTCCTACAACGATTTTAAACAACATGATGGCCAGTTCTACACGGGCATGGCTATAGGACGCAGCCATAAGTGGAACTACGATAGTGGTGTGTGGCGTGAGACAAAAGTTACACCGGAGCGGTGGGAACTAACATATGATGTGGTTAAGCGCCGGGCCGGTCGTGCTCCTGAAGGTTCAGGGGTACCTGTAGGGACGGGTTATCACTGGTTTATTCTATCGCACCAGTATGTTGAAAAGCTCAATGCTAATGATTACAGCACTACAATGGTAGGTCTGAAATTCAAGCTTGCCCATAAGCGGGCTGATAAGGGTAAGTGGAACATTTCAGACGAAACACAGCGCAGACACCTCATAAAAATTCTTGAAGACCTGGCCGATGAACTAAGAAGAGAGCCGGAGAAGACAATGCCGGTTGATTTGAACTTTAGCTATAGAGGCAAGGACTACAAGGGCGTAGGTATTCCGGTTATATCCAGTTGCGAAAACGGCGTTTGCCAGCAAATGGATATAACCTTAAATAAGAAACACCTTGGTGTGGTAAAACTGGGCAAAAACGGCTGGCGGATAACCGGTGCAAGCCAGGGACTTGCTAAGGCTATCGGTAGCCAGATAATGCAGCATTATGACGTGCATATTTGATCTACGGCTCGCCGCGCCTTCCGGTATTATTGCCGAGTTGTCTTTCAACAGCTTTCACGGAAACGCCAACCCTGCTGACAATCTCTTTCAATCTTTCAGCTGACACTCCGAAGCGCTTGCACCAGTATCTCAATTCATGGTCCTGGTTTACATTAATACGGCTTCTGTCCTGGGGACCTCTTG
>DASPNB010000125.1:0-5139 GCA_035626755.1 Flavipsychrobacter sp. | reverse complement strand
GCAAGCTATACTGCAGGAGCAGGTACGCTTAGCTCAGGCGACGTGGTTGCCGTGGTAATGACCCCAAGCCTGCTCTGCTCTTCTCCATCAACTGCAGGAGCAAACGTGAACATGGTAATAGATCCGCTGGTAACACCGGCTGTTACAATAGCTGCCAGCTCTGTGAACATTTGCCAGGGCGACCCCGTAACATTCACAGCTACTGATAATGCACCGGGTGGTACTTACCAATGGTATGTAAATGGCAATCCGTCTGGACCTAATAATGCTGTATACACTTACGCTCCGGGCTTTAATGATGTGGTAACTCTTGACTTTACACCGCCGCTGGCCGGCTGCTATGATAACATAACAGTGAGTAGCAACTCGCTGGGCCCAATTGCCGTTACACCGGGCTTGCCAACAATGGCAACTGCTTCTGCGTCTACGACCGGTACTGCAGAAGGCACGCTTGTTACGGTATATGCAAACCTGTTTAATTTCAACACCAACTTCACTATCGACTGGTATATTAATTCCGCTTTCTATGCTACGACTTCAGTGCCGTACCTGAGTTTTATAAAAGGTCCGGGCCAAGACGTGGTGTATGGTATCTGTAACAATACAGGCAGCGGTTGTTATCTTACTGCGACCACTAACACCGTGACCATTGAAGGTTGGCCTACTTCAGTAGCTGCTACTGTACAAACGGGTAATATTGAAGTATATCCAAATCCTTTCAGCAAGGAAATAGTTGTGAAGGGCCTGGCAGATGGCGACAAGGTAATACTGTTCAATATGCTAGGACAAACCTTACAGGAATGGAACGTGGAAAAAGCCAGCACTGAGCATAAGATCCTTATTAACGACATGGCATCAGGCAGCTACCTTCTGAACATCCGTGACAAAGACGGCAACTTCAAGGATATGAAGAAGCTACAGAAAATGTAAAAGATAATACTGATATAAAGAAAAAGCCTCCCGCCAAAACCGGGGGGCTTTTCTTTGCAGTAAATCCAACATTAAATGATGAAATAAGCAGCAGCTATGCTATTTTTGCACCATCTTAAAAAACAGGTATACATGAAGAACACTCCTTTTACACAAAAACACATTGATCTTGGGGCCAAGATGGCAGAATTTGCAGGTTATAATATGCCAATTTCTTACTCAGGGATAAATGAGGAACATCATTCCGTTCGCTCAAACGCAGGCGTTTTTGATGTAAGCCATATGGGAGAGTTCATGCTTAAGGGAGATAAGGCGCTTGACCTGATACAGCGTGTAACCAGCAATGACGCAAGTAAACTGACTGCAGGCAAAGCGCAATACTCCTGCCTGCCTAATGAAACAGGAGGAATAGTAGATGACCTGCTGGTATATTGTATAGAGGAGAATAAAACTTACATGCTGGTTGTAAACGCCTCTAATATTGAAAAAGACTGGAACTGGATAAGCAAGTACAATATCGAAAATGTGGAGATGCACAATATTTCGGACAAAACAGGATTGCTGGCAGTGCAAGGCCCAAAAGCCATACAGTACATGCAGGAGCTGACGGATATGGATATCACCAACCTGAAGTATTACACTTTTGCAAAAGGAAAGTTTGCAGGAGTTGATAATGTAGTGGTAAGCGCTACGGGATATACCGGAGCGGGTGGCGTAGAAATATATTTTGAGGATAAGGACGGAGCCGCAGAACAGATATGGAACGAAATTTTCAGGGTAGGAACACCCGGCGGATTAAAGCCAATTGGCCTGGCCGCGCGCGACACACTCCGCCTGGAAATGGGATACTGCCTGTATGGCAATGATATAGACGACACAACGTCTCCACTTGAAGCCGGACTGGGATGGATAACTAAATTCACAAAGGACTTTACCGCAAAGAATATACTTGAAAAGCAAAAGACAGATGGCATCAGCCGGAAACTTGTGGGCCTGGAAATGATAGATAAAGGAATACCACGCCATGGCTATAAAATTCAGAATGCGGCCGGCGAAGAAATAGGCTACATTACCTCGGGGACGCAGGCACCGAGCCTGGGAAAAGCGATCGGTATGGCCTATGTGCGCAAGGATTTTTCTGCTGAAGGCTCCGAGATATTTGTGATGATACGAGACAAGGCGGTGAAAGCACAAGTGGTAAAAATGCCATTTGCTTAGTAACAACACCATAGTGATATGCAGTGATAGAGCCCCGGAAGGGGCTTTATTATTTTTACGATGAGTCCGAACTATTTTATAACACTGTAAGTACTTTGAGCATCCGTGAATTTAAAGTACTCCGGCGGCAGGTCTTTGTATTTATACATTCCCCACTCGGGAACGAAAGCATCCTTGTAACCAGCGGCCCATTCGACGGACGAAACATTATCGTGTATGACCAGAGATGCCGTTTGCTTTCTTTCGAGCGTTGACAACAACCAAAACTCGTATGCGGATGACCACGAAAGAATGAGCGTGTCCTGCGGCACGTGGCGGCTTGCCAGCATTAACTTTTGATGACTGTGGGAATCTAAAAAGCTCCGTTCCCAGTTGAGACGGGCGGTATATTGTTTTGAAGTATTGGTAATCCTTAGAGCGGAAGTTACAATTATCAGCAGAATAAGAGAGACAGCAACGGGTATTTTGGTTAATGATAGTACGTCGTAAACAAAAGGAAATGCCAGGGCTATACCTAGTGGCAAATAAAGGTTTTCAACATAAAAACGAGGGACATCTTTTCCAGAGTAGGTGATATTTACAAATATAAGATAGCCCAGAGCGCCGCAGCAGACGAAAAAGAGTTTTCTCCAGTTTTTATCCTTCAGATATACTATTGCAATAGTGAGAAACAAGGCCGGTATCCAATAGTATTCCCCGAGGCTGTCCTGAACGAACCGCTTGTTGGCGTGCCCTCCCAGGTAATTAGGGAACATCGTGAGCAAGTTTCTCATACTGCCCATGGATCCTTTCTCAAGGCTGCCTACAAAAAACAAAGCCTTCAATACATAGACACCGATAAAAAGGAACAGGCATGCGATCGTCGTCTTTCTGTTTAGGCCTGTATTGTCCAGAAATAAAAAAGCAAGCATAAAAATGAACGGTACCTCCATTAGCGGGTGGAAGAAAGCGATAATCACGAAAACAAGGATAAAAGCCGTGAGAATAAAAAGGAACTTGTTGCCGTCTTTTTCCCGACGTGACAGGTAGGAAAAGGCAACCAACATAAAAGCCACACCCAGCGGCAGCTCAGAAATCGCCCAGAAGAAAGTATCGCTGACAAATAAGATATTAAACAGCAACAGAACAAGAGCCAGCCGGTACTGTTTAAAAACAACCCCACACAGAAAGTAACAAAAGGTATAATAGAGAATAAACGATGCTGAATGAAGCAGCAGGATAGTATTTAGATGAAGCGAAAAACGAGATGCAACTACCGGGAAAAGCTGGGTGATGAAAGCTCCGTACCTATAATTTTCGAAATAGGCAAAATCGCGGTCTTTAAGTATTTCAAATAAATGATAGGCAGTATCAGCGAATATTGTACGTTCCTTATAGTAGAGGATGGATAAGACGAGCAGGAGCAAATATCCCAGAAAGCCGATTTTATATATCAGTTTATACATATAAGAATCCCTGCGAGCTAATATAAATATAATACAGTCGCTTTTTTTTATTTTCTTTGCAGGCAATATTTCACGTCATGCTTCCTAAGTACAAGCGCATATTACTCAAGCTTTCAGGCGAATCTTTAATGGGTGAGCGCAACTTCGGATTAGATCCGAAAATGCTGGAGCAGTATGCCGTAGATATAAAAGCTATTACTGACCTTGGGGTACAGGTAGCCGTAGTAATAGGAGGTGGGAATATTTACAGGGGTATGAATGAGGCGGAGACGGGTATAGAGCGTGCACAGGGTGATTATATGGGGATGCTTGCCACCGTAATAAATGGTATGGCACTCCAAGCATCCCTTGAAAAAGCAGGTTGCAAAACACGCTTGCAAAGCGCCATAAAAATGGAGCAAGTTGCAGAGCCATATATTCGTCGCAGGGCAATACGTCACCTGGAAAAAGGGCGGGTAGTAATTTTTGGGGCTGGGACCGGCAATCCCTATTTTACCACGGATACGGCGGGTTCGCTACGCGCTATTGAGATAAACGCAGATGTAATTCTGAAGGGGACCCGCGTTGATGGTATTTACAATGCTGATCCTGAAAAAGATAAAACAGCAGTTCGGTTCAAGAAGCTGAGTTTTAATGATGTTATCAGCAAAGGTTTAAAAGTAATGGATATGACAGCGTTTACGCTGTGCCAGGAAAACAACCTTCCGATCATTGTATTTGACATGAACGCTACGGGGAATTTATTAAAAGTAGTAACCGGCAAGCAAGTAGGCACACTGGTTAACTAATTACTTCCTGGCGCTAATCAGCATAAACAGGCCCTTTAGAGGAAATAATGCCTTTATAATTGATCTTGGATAAATCTTCTTTGCAATATTGAGTAAAGCACCTCTGTGCCTTTGTCCGGCATTGGAACTGAGCAAATCACCATGCGTTAAAACCACCTCAATATTGACTTCGCTAAATGCAGCAAACATTGCCCTTGCTTCCTGGGGGGTATATGCCTTGGTACCGGGACTTTCGAGGTATTTGCTATATATGGCCTTAAGACTTGTGAATGGTTTTAGCCTAAGGAGCGCATATCTGAACCATAGCATGTAGCCAACCATACTATGCTTGTTGTAGATCATAATTCGCGCCTCTGCTCCCGGCTTCAGCACACGATATATCTCTCTCACAGCCACTTCGGTATTCGGACTATGGTGTATTACGCCCCAGGAGTAAACCAGATCAAATTGCCCGGAGGAATACGACAAATTCTCTGCATCTGCTGCTTTTAAGTCTGATGTTAGCCCAAAGACCTGCAATCTGTCACGAGTATATTCAATAGCACGTTCGGTAAGGTCACACCCTGACAGCAAAGCGCCGTTTTGGGCAAACATTTGATGATCGGCACCGAGACCAACTCCGATTTCCAAAACCTGTTTGTCCTTAGAAGTGTTAAATCCGGCAAAAGGAATGATATAAGGCTCCAGCTGGTATCTTACCTGCATTTGGTTTTCAAATGCCTCCCTGGCAGTTTTGCCTTTCAGATACATCTCCTCAC
>DASPNB010000124.1:0-6779 GCA_035626755.1 Flavipsychrobacter sp. | reverse complement strand
AGGCCAGCAGCCAAAGGATGGCGGCCAGAAGCAAGGTGGCCAGCAAAATGGTGGTGAGTATGGAAACGCAGAGCAACTGGCACGCATGGCAGAACAGCAGGCATCTATTCGCAGGCAGCTGGCTGAGTTGAACAGCCTGCTGAACAGCAAAGGCATGGGTAATGCAAAAGAACTAAAAGAACTTCAGGAGAAGATGGATAGAACTGAGACCGACCTGGTGAATAAGCGCATGACCAACGAGCTTTTGCTGCGTCAGAAGGAAATACTATCCCGATTGCTGGAAGCTGAAAAATCGCTGAGAGAACAAGAGCAGGATGATAAGCGCACGTCCCGTTCAGCTGCTGATATAAGCAGGCCTGTGCCTGCCGAATTGCAGAAACGAATGAATGAACAGCAGCGGATGATGGAATTTTACAAGACAGTTCCGCCACAGTTGAAGCCATACTATAAGGCAATGGTAGAGCAGTATTACCAATCTATCGGCAACAAATAATAGTTTTTCCGTACATTATTTATATTTATTTCTTTGGTATTAATTGTTGATTAATAAGGCTGATCCTATAAAATTTGTTAATGTCAGCACGGTTTCCGGCACTTTGTCCAACCTTAATCCCTTATTCTACGTCTATTATATTGAAGCTAAATTCAAAATTTTCAAGGTCGGGATGTATTTGATTTATGAAAGTTTGTTTTTAACTTTAATGTAATAATTGTTCTTTAACCTAAATGCGTTGCCTATGTTTTTCACCAGAACTTACAGGTATGCCTCTGCTAAATCAGCAGAAGATATCAAACACAGCCTACTCGGAAAGCATGTGAGGATACACAATCTCGACTTCGAGATCTTCGAAAAAGATCGTGTTCTCAGGATCATACCACATGCAGAACAAGAAACAAACATCAAGACTTTGCCCATAACTCATATCGAGCTGGAAGGTGAAGGGGAAAAGACCAAGATCGTTATCAGTTCTAAAATGCGTAAAATAGATTCAGGCGGACCAATGCTGATACTTATATTCTGCTTGTTCATGCTCATCGGATCTATACTGTTCTTCTTCTTCGGAAAAACTGAATACGCGTCTTATACTTACACGTTACTAGGTTTAAGCCTTTTGCTGTTTTCCGTTTTCTGGGTACGGATGGAAAGAGGTTATTTTGACTATATCCGTAAAATACGTGATTACGTTAAAACAGAAAGTGCGGTTAGTTAGCTAACTGCACTTTTTTTATCTTGCCGGTAAAGGTTTTCAGAGCCTTATTGAATGTATTGTCTCAAAGAGTCAAGCGGTGTGCCGCCTGACATCATCCTTACTAGTTTCTTGTCTTTATTGTATATGCAAAGCTGTGGCAGGGCGGAGTAGAGGAACGCTTTCTCGATAAAGCTGTCGTAGTCAAGCCCGAGCCATATCTGCGGGTAGTCCTTCAGGTTAAATTTCTGCGCGAAATTGTTCATGTACGGGCCCATGGCGGGTCCGGCTACCAGCATCAGCTGTGTGTTTTTAAAAGCATGCAGGTTCTTTACAAACAATTCTGTCTGCTCTTCACAGTGTCCGCAGGTGGGGTTGAAGAGCATGACGATGACGTTCTTGTCGGCCGGTAAATCGCTATTGGTATAGGTTTTCATGGGGACAACCTCTCGTATTTGCTCTGTGCGCTTGCCTTGCGGATTCTTTTCCAGGAAGAGCTCCACCCAGGGCAGGGATACCACCTTAAAGGGCGGCAGAGGGTTGCCCGGGAACTTGTAATTCTCCTGCCCAGTGTACTTTTCGGGCTTTGGTGGCATCTTGTTTTCGTCGTATTGGAGCTCGTAGCGTGACTGGGCGGAGATATCCACAGAGAGTAAAAGGCAGAAAATGGTGATTAATTTGCGTAGCATAAAATGCTGTCTATTTAAAAATGTGGATAATTTCTTTGCAAGAAAATTTCAAAAATGTTCAAAAAATGCACACAAATTGACAACAAAAAGCGTGCAAAAGCCACTAAAATTAGGCAAAAGCGACAAAACAGAATCTTAAAATATGGCAAACAATAAGAATGTGCCCCTGGCGGAGCGGATGAGGCCACAAAGCCTTGGCGAGTTTATAGGACAGGAACACCTGGTAGGGCCCGGGAAAGTGCTGGAACAGATGATACAGAATAAAAAAGCACATTCGATCCTGTTCTGGGGGCCGCCGGGAGTGGGAAAGACTACCCTGGCGCAGATAATAGCCCGTAGCCTGGATATGCCGTTCTTTACACTCAGTGCCATAGACAGCGGGGTGAAAGAAGTACGGGCGGTAATAGAGAAGGCGAGACTTGAAGAACATGCCCTGCTTTTTATAGATGAGATACACCGTTTTAATAAGGCACAACAGGACAGCTTGCTGGGAGCAGTGGAAAAAGGCATCATAACACTGATAGGAGCTACCACAGAGAATCCATCGTTTGAGGTGATAGGAGCCTTGCTGAGCAGGTGCCAGGTATATGTGCTGAAACCGCTGACCGAAGAACACCTTGTAGCGCTGGTGCAGCAGGCACTGGAGAAAGATGAATGGCTGCAGGAAAGAAAGGTACAGATGAAAGAATGGGAAGCGCTGCTGCAACTAAGCGGTGGTGATGCGCGCAAGCTGCTGAACCTGCTGGAACTGACTGCATCGTCTTTGAAAGAAGGAGAGCATGAGATAACCAATGATATAGTAGTAGATGTGGTGCAGAATAAAATGGCGCTGTATGACAAGGCTGGTGAGCAGCACTACGACATCATATCTGCCTTCATTAAGTCGATGAGGGGGAGCGACCCTAACGCAGCTGTGTACTGGATGGCGAGGATGATAGAGGGTGGTGAGGATCCCAAGTTTATAGCAAGGCGTATGCTGATACTGGCTAGCGAAGATATAGGCAATGCCAATCCTAACGCACTGCTGCTGGCCACTACCACCTTCCAGGCGGTGCAGATGGTGGGCTGGCCTGAATCGAGGATCATACTCTCGCAGTGTGCTACTTACCTTGCCTCTTCGCCGAAGAGCAATGCAGCCTATATGGCGATCAATAATGCACAAAGCCTTGTTGGCAAGACAGGTGACCTGCCTGTGCCACTGCCCATACGCAATGCACCAACGGGACTGATGAAGAAAATGGATTATGGCAAGGGCTACCAGTACGCGCACGACTTCCCAGGAAATTTTATAGACCAGGAATTTCTGCCGGAAAAGATTGCGGGGACTAAGTTGTATGATCCGGGGAATAATGCGAGTGAGGCAAGGCAAAGGGAGTATTTGAAAAATTGCTGGAAGGAGAAATACAATTATTAATTCTCAATGACTGAATGACTCAATGACTCAATGACCTGTCAGCCTGAGCGCCAGTCGAAGGCTTGTTGAGAATTGATCCTAAGCTGAAATAAGATCCCGGAGATGCTACTTCAGGCGCAGCCTCTTCGAACTACTTTTATTCATACAAACAGAAAACTCTTTAAGCTTATCCATGTTTTCCAATATCAATGCATATTTCTTCTTTCTCAACCAGCCTTTTATTTGCTTTTCCCTATTGATAGCAGCGTGAACGCTGGAACTATGTTCAAAATACACGAGCTCCAGCGGCCTCTTGTTATACGTGTAGCAATTGGGAATTGTGCCTGTATTGTGTTCTATAAGTCTACGTTCCAGGTCATTGGTTACACCGGTGTAGAAAGTGTCATCTTTGCATTTCAGTATTTATACGTAATAATTATGGCACACAGCTCTATTAGGCATTGTCGTTAACCTCAGCAAGCCTTCGACTGGCGCTCAGGCTGACAATTTTTACAAATTTCTAAACGGAATTAATTGAATGATAGTTTTGTGGATAAGATGTATCGGCATTTAACAGATTAGTTTTTTGCTCCCTATTCTACGGAGGACATCTCATTTACATTTTCACCGGATTATCTTAATTTCAGCTTTACCGCCTTGATGCCACCGAGGTCCCCGGAAGGCAGGTGACTCGGCTGGGAAGGAATATCGTTTTTCTAATGTCAAAACATTATATTTGATAAAAGCCGAAAACCTATGAATAAGATATTAACTTTTCTTTTTGTTTTATCCACTGCCTCAGCGCAGGCTCAGTATTTCTCATGGGCTAAGGGCCTCTTTGGTGATTCCTTCCCCGGAGTGACTAGTATAGCTACCGACGCCTCGGGTAATATATATATCGCCGGAAGTCACACAGACACGATCGATGTCGATCCCGGTGCAGGAGTAGTGAATGTCATCTCACCTTTCACAACAAACCAGGTCTACATTCTGAAACTTGATGCTTCAGGTAATTTCCTTTGGGTGAAACAACTGAACGCAGCTTCTTCCCTCGATCAGGTCACCAGCAGCGACATAGCGCTTGACGCTTCTGGAAATATTTATGTCTCAGGTTACTTTGGTGGCACGGTCGATTTTGATCCCGGCGCAGCTACCTCTTCTTTAACCGGCGTAAATATGGATGGATTCGTTTTAAAGCTGGATAACTCAGGTAATTTTGCCTATGTTCATCCCATGGGCGGCACAGGCACAGACATGGCAAGGGCGCTGTGCGTAGACAACCAGGGCAATGTAATGGTAACCGGCACTTTCGAAGGAACGGCCGACTTCGACCCTACAGCTGGTGTCTCAAACCTTGTCTCCCTGGGGATGGAAGATGTATTTGTTGTCCGCTACAACAATCAGGGCAGCTTTGCCTGGGCAAAGAGTCGGGGTTCTGCAGGCTCCGAGGTTTCTAATACTATTATCACAGATGCCGCAGGGGGTATCTTTGGCACGACTTCCTCATCCGATACTTTAACGGTCTTCCGCCTCGACGGCACTGGTACCTTTACCTGGGTGAAACAATTGTTTCCCGGTTCTGCCAGCCAGATGGAACTCAGGCGCCTGGCCCTTGATGCAAACGGGGGGGATATATATGCAACGGGCTATTTCACTTCTGCTATGGACTTCGATCCCAGTGCTGGTGTCACTACTTTGACGCCCACCGGGATGGACCTGTACATGTTCAAATTATACAACAGCGGAAATTTCGCCTGGGCTAAAAAAATAGACGCCGGCGGCATTATTACTAATGGCAATGTAATAGTACACGACATGAACAATGTCTATCTCTCCGCCAGCTACTCAGGCACGGCCGACCTGGACCCGGGCACAGGTGTTCACAACGTAACTTCTACTAATGCTGCCCCGGATATATTTATTGCAAAGTTCAATTCCAATGGCACTTTCTCTTCCGGCGGCACCCTGCGCGGACCGATAGATGATGCTGTGGCAGATATAGCTGTCAATACCTCCGGAGACCTTCATCTCACAGGTGTTTTCCGTGATACTACCGACTTCGATCCCGGTGCCGGCACCTCGCATATGATATCCCCAAATTTCGGTTACTCCACATTCGTTCTGAAACTGACCGCCACAGTTAGTGTACAGGAAGTGACCGGAGAGGCAAGCGATGTGCGTATATATCCTAACCCCTCATCAGCTTCGCTGCTTGTAGAGACGGGCAACAGCAATTTCACCCGCTATACCATCACAAACAGTACGGGCCAGATACTCAGCACCAAGGCCATGACCGGCACCAAAGCTGCCGTTGATGTCTCCACCCTCCCTGTCGGCGTTTACTATCTGCTCCTGGAAGGCAAAGAGGGTTCTGTAAGTTGCAGGTTCTCGAGGTTATAAAGATGAATCGAATCTCCGCCCGGCGTAAATTACTCTACGTCGAAACCCAATGCCTTCCGATTGGTATCGTTGCTTTTTTATCTAATTTCAGCTTTGCAGCATTGATGCCGCCAACTCTCCGGAAGGCGGGTGACTCGGCGGGGAAGGAATAATGAGAATTAAATTATCTGATTTTCGCGTTTGGCTGACAGTAATCACCGTGATTATTGGTGGCTATCAGGCATGCAAGGTTTATTTCCAGATAAAGAAATCTAGAGATAATAAGATGGTTGCCAGCAAGGAGTTTCCAGCGGAATATTTGGAAATATTCTCCCCGGCCTTGAGAGCCAAGTTCCTATTCACGACAAACTATGATAATAAAATAAAGGGCTCTCATGCGCAGTTTGTTTATAACAATCAATATCATTTATTGGTAAATGAAATAAGAAATGACAAACTTCTTTTGAATAATATTACTTTAGAAACTCGTTCTCAGTATTCAACGGAAGGTGCGAGTTCTGGATTTGGTGCTGGCATCTTCAACTATATGTTTTATGGAGAGCCGGACTCGACAATAGAAGCAATTTGCATTCGTACGTGGGGCGATTCACTAGTTGAAGTCAGTAACGACTATATACGCTTTTTTTCATTTTTGGTCGATGGTATTTACATCTCATATAATTGCACAGGCAGTCTTAGTGTATATCTGGATGACTCGATAACAAGAATATACAATCGAAAAAGGTGTGCGATTATGTATTTAAGGCGAAACGGGAAACTGTATTTTCTTGTAATGACACCATTGGGAAATACCGACATGAACGATCCATATGCGCTATATAAATTAGTAATGAGCTAACTTAAACCAGGACCCGGACTTGCCATCGGTAATGAGCGGTAAAGAATCGGTAACAAAAAAAGAAGGAATTCAGTATTGGCGCGGCTTTCCGCCGCCCGGAAATTTCAAAACCGGTAATAACGCGAGTGAGAAGGGGTTTTCGTAGTTTTACCCGGGATAAATCAAGAGAATAATAGTTTGAAAAAAATATGAATATAAAGCAGTTCGCTTACCTGTTACTGGCAGCCTCCACATTGTTCATCACTGCCTGTGGTGATGGGGACACAACAGAA
>DASPNB010000123.1:0-2673 GCA_035626755.1 Flavipsychrobacter sp. | reverse complement strand
TGGTGGCGAATCCGCTGAATTAGAAGCGTGGACTCTACTAAACTTCGTCCTAACTCTCAACTTAACATGGTTCGACTACGCTCACCACGACACTATTGGGCTATTGATTGCATAGAACAACAAGGGCGGATCTAATGGTCGCCCTTGCTGTTGGTATGTACTAAAATCTGTAGCCGATGCGAAAGTTGAACTGGATGAGGTAACGGGCACCATTTCCTATGCCGCTTAGGCGGTTGATAAAGGTAGCACCCATGCCCACATCTGCTCCCATGTATATGTGTTCATTAGGGTAAGCATTAAGAGAGTTGTTAACCATGAGGCCGAGCTTCTGTACTGTTTTCTTTTCGCTGATAAAATACTCCTGCTCTTGCGTAACGACTCTTCGTTCAACGAACTTTTCACCACCTTCGTAATTCAGCTGAGGGCCGACTGCATAGCGGACCTTACCATTGTTGCGGGTTGGATAGAGTTTTAATGCAGGGGATATTTGGTAGACAGATTTGTTAGACCCCCGGGCAGCATTGGCTCCGCCACCGCCCTCATTGGGCGTGGCGAAAACAAGGGTGACAGGGAGATAGAGGCTGAAGTATGCGTCTTTATCGAGTTTGCGCTCGTAGGCGAGGCCAAAGCCGAGGCCTTCGTCGCCGATACTGAAAATGGCTGCGCTTATGATATTGTTGCCAGTATATACTTTGGGCACGCGGTTTCGATCAGGACGCTGGTTGCGGTAATCGACTTTGCCATCGGCGTATTCTATTTTATAAACGTCGTCCCAGTCAATGGCATAGTCGCGGCCTGCAGAATCTTCGTGTATTCTATAGATGATACGGCCGCGGGTAACTTCCATTACTTTGGCTTCTATCATTCCGCGCCTGGTGGGATAGATTCTATCCTGGGCCGAAGTAGCAAGTGAAATACATAAAAGAACAAACGAAAGGAAAGGTTTTGGTTGCATGAGTTATTATTTAGGTGGTTAATGATAGCAGATTAACAGCATGTAGGATGCCAAAAACGTATCTGAAAGAAAAATTTCCGCTTTTTGAAAATGGGCCCCTATTCCCTAAAGGGGGGACAAAGCTTACCTACAGGCTGGCGCAAGTGGTTAGATAGCTTTGCAAGAACGTTGCCCGAGATTGCCACGCCGCGTCAGCTATAGATCAGTATTCAGCTTTCAATTCGTTTGCGGCTGGCAATGACGGGGTGGTGAGAGGGAAAATAAAAAGCGCCCGGTGCGGGAGTGCAGCGGACGCTTTATTTGTATTGTGTTGGAATATTAAAAACGATATCCTATGCGGAAGTTGAACTGGGCGAGCTGCGCTGTACCAAGTTCCTGCATTTTGCCTGTCATGAGGTTTTCTTCCTTGTTCATATAAGTAAGACCAAGACCGAGATCGATACCGATGAAAACGTGAGCAGTAGGGAACATGTTCAGGGAGTTGTTCACCAGGATACCGAGTTTTTGTACCTGCGCATTACCGGTCTGGTAGTATGAACTGTACAACGGAGAGTACAGGTATTGCTCTACCTCTTTAGTACCGGTGTAGTAAGCCAATTGCGCTGCGATACCATAACGAACCTTGCCCTGGTTGCCGGTAGGATAGAACTTCACACCCGGCATTATCTGGAAAACCCTGCGGCTGAGCATATTGTAGTCGTAAGTACCGGTGGTTGGGTTATAAACTTCGTTGCCGGCAATAGAAGAGAAGCACATATTGACAGGAAGGTAGAAGTTGATGATACCTTTTTTATCCAGTGCACGCTCATAAGCAAGACCTACGCCAAAGCCATCATCTGAAAGATTGATAAGGGCGGCACTGATGATATTACTACCATATTCTATTTTCTTAGCCGGTTTACGACCAGCAGTGCCTTTGGTCATACCTTCTCTTTCAGGCGCCATATAGTCTTCAGAACCGTTCTGGTATTTGATACGCTGTACCTCGTTGCGGCCGATAACGTAATCGGGGCCTTCGGGGTTATCCCATCTTTTGTAGGAAATATTTTTAGAGTTTACCTCCTTTACTTTCCCTTCTATTACGTCTCCGTTCTTTTTGTAGATCTTATCCTGGGCTGTAGCCGACACTGTAATGAGAGCAAATGCGGCCAGTAATATTGCTTTTAAGCGCATAAAACTTTGATTTAGGTTTTTGAAACTGTTTTGGTTTTGATATTTACAGCATTAATAATGCCAAAGTTAGGAATTATCCTGCTCGTTAAGAGCAACTTACGAAAAGTTAATAGCCCTTAATAGGCAATATACTACTGTTTACCAGCAGTATATACATTAATGAAGCACTGAATTACTGGTAAGTAAAGGTTCCGTAAGGACTTTCTATCACTACCTCTTTCTTTTCAGCCTTTTCAACATAGCCGCTGATTTGAGCATCGATATTGAAACCTTTGGATATTTCAATGATGGCTTCAGCGGTTTCTTTATCGGTGAAAAACTCGAGGCGCTGGCCCATGTTGAAGACCTGGTACATCTCCTTCCAGTCGGTGCCGGCTGATTTCTGGATCAGGTCGAACAGCGGAGGGATGGGCAGGAGGTTGTTCTTCACCACCCTTAACGCAGAGGGCAGGTAGTGGAGGCATTTGCTTTGGCCACCGCCACTGCAGTGGATGATAC
Source organism: Flavipsychrobacter sp. (assembly GCA_035626755.1). Taxonomy (GTDB): domain Bacteria; phylum Bacteroidota; class Bacteroidia; order Chitinophagales; family Chitinophagaceae; genus MKUN01. Next base: position 47 of record DASPNB010000123.1, on the reverse strand, counting down.
CGTGTATTTTATCGAAATACTGCTGGAGTACCTTGAGTACCACAGGA
>DASPNB010000122.1:0-4645 GCA_035626755.1 Flavipsychrobacter sp. | reverse complement strand
GCACTTTGTCAGTATACTTCTCCCATTCCTTTTCAGGTTTGGCAGCATTGCGCGCCGCCCAGAAATTATAAACAAAATGGCGGGTGTACACTTCATTGGGCTTGCTAAGGAAGCCAAAGATATTCTGCTTTTCTGCTCCGCGACTGATAGGTAAGAGCATCTTTAGAATGGCGACCAGTTGCTCGTGCGTGTACTTGCCCACAAACGTGCGGTGAATGTCCAGTACCACAATGTCCTTCTGCGCGCTGGTATCAAACTCATTGCGTTTAATGGTGGTGTCTTCCCATGGCTTTTTATTGAAGCGCTGGAAGAAGATAGTTTTCCTGTCTATTTCTTTACCCGACTTGTTATATACAGAAGCATTCAGGTAATAGTTGCCCGAGTGAAGCGACATGATATTCATAGAGCCGTAAACAGGCACTACCGATCCCGGCACCAGGGTATCCATCTTTATCATTTTATCGATTGGCGCGTCATCAGGTTTCCGGGAAATGTATACGCTTTGGATAAACGGTTCCTGGTCTTTCAATTTATCGAGACCATATACTTCAAAATAGTAATTGAGCGCTCCTTTCCGTTCGTCCAAAAAAGCAACATTCAAGGGGAAATGCTGCATGGAATTCCTGAAGAACGGGCTTTCATCGCGCGACTTGAAAGCAGTATCTATGAGCTGAAGTTCACTTATACCCCGATCGTTGAGCGGGCCTACGGTAAAAGTATCAGTATAGGAAAAGCTATTGCCTGCGGCATTATCAAGCTCTGTGAGACTTATGTCCAGTTTTATTTTACCCGGGCGCAGGCTATAGCGATGCAGGTCGATAAGTGCCTGGCTCATTGCCGACTGCTTATCGGGCATGCCCGCAGTCTGGAAGATAAAATGGTCTTCGCTAAAGGCTCCCGTATCGTTACTGAGCCTTACATCCACTCTCAGTCTTGTTTGCCAGCCGGTTTCTTTTTGCTCAAAATGAAGGGAGACAGGATCGATCTCCCAATAGACTTCCAGGTAAGGCGAAAATGCATCGCCTTTCTGCACATAAAAAACTTTATGATCCACAAAGGCTGTAATAGCTGCCCCCGCCTTAAACGCAAATGATAGTAGTAAAAAACAAATCCCGGCTAAGTGCCTCATCCTGTTTATTTGTCGCAAATTACTTTATTTGCATTGTATGTCTGTCATCATCAGTTCCTTTATGCCTTTTCCCTGCATTGCATGGTGGATAAAGATTATGCGAGCCGATGCGCTCATCCTGGACCGTGCGGAACATTTTGAAAAGATGTCGTATCGCAACAAGTATTACATCACGGGATCGAACGGAATGATAACCCTGAGCGTGCCGCTGGTGAAAGGCAGGGAGCAACGCAGCCCCGTTGGAACTATCGAGATAAGCAATACCGAAAAATGGCAGGTACAGCATTGGCGTACATTAGTCTCCGTTTATAAACGTTCTCCTTACTTTGATCACTACGAGTCATCGCTGCAGCAGCTTTTTGAAAAGGAGTTCAGGTTACTTTCAGATTTTGATCTGGCATGCATAGAATGGCTGGCTACGCAATTGAAGCTTAGGTTAAATATTGACTTTGCCGACAGCTACCAGAAAAGCTATGAAGGAACTGATCTACGCAATATGAAACGCAGCAAAGAAACGAATGGCTTTCAGCCAAAGTATTACCAGCTTTTTGAAGAAAAGAACGGGTTTCTACAAAACCTAAGTTTGCTGGACCTTCTTTTCTCTGAAGGGCCTGCTACGGGTGATCTGCTAAATAAGCGGGGAGACTAAAAATCACGCATCTTCCAGACACCAAGCATGGCTTCCTTCACGATGCCTTTGCTCATTTTGGAAACACCTTCGGTACGGTCAACGAAGGTAATAGGTACTTCTTTTATCCTGAAGCCCAGTTTCCAGGCCCGGTATTTCATTTCTATCTGGAAGGCATAACCTATAAAGCGAACATCATCCAGCGGAATAGCACTCAGCACCTTAGCTGAATAGCACATAAAACCAGCAGTAGCATCTCTCACCGGCATCCAGGTGATCATACGGGTATAAAAAGAAGCGCCTTTGGAGATGAATATCCTGTCCCAGGGCCAGTTTACCACCTTACCGCCCTTTACATACCGGGACCCTACAGCTACGTCAGCCCCTGCTTTGCAGGCATCATACAGTCGTAGCAAGTCCTCGGGATTATGCGAGAAATCAGCGTCCATTTCAAAAATGTACTGGTAGTTTCTTTGCAGGGCCCATTTAAAACCGGTAATGTATGCAGTACCCAGGCCCAGTTTTCCGCTTCTTTCTATCAAATGAAGTCTTTCGGGGAATTCTTCCTGCAATCTTTTAATAATTGCTGCGGTGCCATCAGGAGACCCGTCGTCGACGATAAGCATATGAAAATTACCCACAAGGGAAAACACCTTGCGGATGATCTTCTCTGCATTCTCCTTCTCGTTATAAGTAGGTGTGATTACGAGTTTGTCCAAGCAACAAATTTAAACCGCCAAAATAGTAAATAAACCGATAATTGAACGCTAAATAATGTTTATGTCTTTATATTCAGGCTTTTCAGTTTCATCCGGTTAAGTATCTCCGAAATCTTCTGTTTGGTGTGAAGAGCGAAGTCAGCCTGCATCATCCAGTCATAATATTGCGGCTCTGAAGTAAAAACCTCCTCCACCTTGCGGCCCTTATTTTTCCCGAAATTGAAGACGGGGTGTCCGTCTTTCATTATTATACGGCGGGCATAGTCTACATACTCGTCCTGGTTAGTAAAGTCGGCAAGAGGTTTAACTTCTTTGCTAAGATCTGCATATTTATCCAGCTGCGCCTCCAGCACTTCTATGGTAGCCAGAATATCCGCCTCTGCGCTATGCGCATTTTCCAGTTGCTTATTGCAATAGAAACTGTATGCGGCACCCAGGGAGCGGCTTTCCATTTTAAAGAATATCTGCTGCACATCTACCATATGCCTGTCGGTAAAATCGACATTGATCCCGGCTCTCAAAAACTCTTCTGCCAGCAGTGGAAGGTCGAACTTACTTGAGTTGTAGCCCCCCATATCGCAGCCCCTCATCCAGTCGTAGATCTCGTGGGCCACTTGCTTAAAGAGCGGGCAATCCTTTACATCCTCATCTTTAATACCATGAAATTCGGTAGAAGACGGCGGAATGGGCATACCGGGGTTAATGCGTTTTACATATTTATCCTTGCTGCCATTGGGGAGAAGTTTTACCAGGGCTAACTCCACTATCCTGTCCTTCGCGGGGTCTGTACCGGTTGTTTCAAGGTCAAAGAAAACAATCGGTCGTTTCAGTTGCAGATTAGCCATGATTCACATTTATCTTTTGCGAACTTACTGCATTCCAGTCAATTCCATCAAAAGTACCTGAACTCATAAGCAGCAGGCATATGCGCCTTTCTGCGTTATTTAACAGCTTTTTCACTGCCTCTTCCAGCTTTGCTTTTTCATCTATTACCTGCAGATCATCTCTTTTAAAGTAAGACTGCACCGTTTCCCTTTGCAGCGAAGGCAGGCCTTTGAGTGACAAAGCATGATGACTGAAATAAACAATTGCCTCATCTGCCGAGTCCATACTATGGGCATACTCATTAAGAAACTGTTCATTCAGGCTGCTGTAAGTATGTAGTTCAAAGCAGGCGATTACCTGCCTGTCGGGGTAGGCCTCTTTTACCGCATCCAGCGTAGCTTTCAGTTTAGAGGGAGCGTGAGCAAAATCGCGGTACGCCACTATTTGTTCATCTTCCTTTATTTTTTCCAGTCGCTTAGCAGCGCCGGTAAAGCTCGCTATCGCCTTGTAGCAACTGCTTTTGCTCAGGCCCAGTTCTTCACACACTGCAATTGCTGCCTGCATATTCAGCAGGTTGTGCCTGCCAAATACCGAAACCTGCATGGGTCCTTCCTCAGTATCCAATATTGCTTCACCGTTCTCGTAATGAAAGGCAGGCATAGAATATGGTACCGCTTTAAGATTACCTGCGGATGTGCCAACTACCTTCTGAACTTCTTCATCTTCGTTGTTATAAAAAACGGGGACTCCCGCTTCTATCCCTTCCAGGTATTGCTCAAATTGGCTGCGGTAGATATCGTAAGTAGGAAATACATTGATGTGATCCCATGCTATGCCGCTGAGCACAGTAATATGCGGATGATAGAAAAATATTTTAGGCCTTTTCTCAATCACCGAGGCCGGATATTCATCGCCCTCTAAAACTATAACCGGGGCATCACTCAGCTGCACCGACTGGTCGAATCCCGCTACCTTAGCTCCCACCAGGTAATCGAATTGCACACCCTCATGACGCAAAATATGCATCACCATAGAGGTAATAGTAGTTTTGCCATGGCTACCGGCTATCACCACCCTTTTCTTGTTTTTACATACCTCGTATACATATTGAGGGAAGGAGTAAATGGGAATTCCCTTCTTCTGCGCTTCCAGCAACTCGGGGTTATCGGCTTTGGCATGCATCCCCAGTACAATAGCGTCCAGTTTATCAGTTATCCGTTCCGGGAACCAGCCAAAAGCGCCGGGTAAAATGCCCGCAACGGCCAGGTTGCTCTTAGCCGGATCATTTATCTCATCATCGCTGCCGGTTACCACATATCCCTGCCTCAACAATGCCAGGGCCAA
>DASPNB010000121.1:0-3987 GCA_035626755.1 Flavipsychrobacter sp. | reverse complement strand
CCTCCCAGTATCACGGCGTAAAAAAACATGGGTACCACATGCCTGTGCCCTATCAGCATCTGCACCAGGCTGCCGAAGCAGTAGAGCCAGAGCATATTGCTGAACATAGCCCAGAACCCCATCTGCGGATAACCATTGATCATACGCATATGGAACAATCCATAGCTGAATACACTCCATATTTTATACTTGAAGTCTGCCAGCGGAGGCAGCACACTATACGACACCACCGTATCCATTATCTCTTTCGGTGCAAATTGCATCACCCTCATGATATTGATGGTAAAGTGGAATATCACAAATGCTGCTCCAAGGGCCATGATAAGCTGCAGTACGGCATTATTGTGGAAATGCCTGATGAAGGGTGAAGCTGAGAATTTATTGTGTGTACGCTGCATCTATCGGTCTTTTATTAAAAATGTCTCCTGTTCCTTTTGTTCCAGATCTTCAGTAGTATAAAGGCAAAGAGCATACCGCCCAGGTGGGCAAAGTGGGCTACGTTGTCGCCGGCCGTGTTCTGTATTCCGGCATAAAGCTCAAAAAGTGCATAGGCGCCTATGAACCATTTAGCCTTAACGGGAACAAAGAAATAAAGGTAAAGCAAGGTATTAGGGAACAGGTAACCAAAGGCAAACAACACACCGAATACCGCACCCGAAGCACCTACTGTAGCCTCATCAAAGATGCCTTCCAGATGTTTGCCGGTAGAAAAATCCGTGTACCCGTACATATACCTGTATAGCATGGCCTTGGAGTCATTGCTCATGTCTATAGACGAGGGGTTTTGCTGCCAGGCTAAGAAGTGGTTCCATGCATCCGCGCCCCCCTGTGTGGTTGGTGGCAGGGCAATGTTCTTTTTTAGAAACAGTTGGTATTGGTCTATGGTAGGGTTCACCTGGTAGGCATGGAAGGCGCTGTTCAGTGTTTCGTATTGGTAGCCCAATACTCCGAGGTGACATATTGCTGCACCCACGCCGCAGATAAGGTAAAAAATAAGGAAGCGTTTCGGTCCCCACATATTCTCCAGTGTGCTGCCGAACATCCACAGGGCAAACATGTTGGAGAAAATATGCATCACGGTCAGGTCTACGCTTTTATACGATCCGTGCAGGAACATATGGGTCACCAGCTGCCATGGCTTAAAGTATTCTGAGCGCCAGTAGTGCAGGCCCAGGTAATCGGCGATGTCTATGCCAAATCTGCCGATAGCGAACTGGGCAAGTACAAATAATACATTTATTATCAACAGGTTCTTTACCACCGCTGGCAATACCTGGAATCCTCTGGGCCTGAAATCCTGCATATCTTAATTTCTGCTAAAAAACGGTTACGCTGCTCTTAAATGTAAAATTATGGCTTTCAGATTTATAACCTCTGCAACCCCGCCAAATACAAATAATTCTCATGCCAGCTTTTTTTACATCTTTTTTGCCTGGCTGCAATCGAACCCTTTTATAGATTGAGTCAGGCTTTGCGTATTCTTTGCGCCACCTTTGCGACCTTGGCGTTTAATTTTAAAAGTAGAGAACGCTGCTAACTCGGCCTTCCTCTCATTTACAATTGAGTCATTCAGCGATTGAGTCATTGAGAATTCTTCTTCAGCAGCTCTATTACCCCCTGCTTCTGCAATATCCTGTACCCGATACGGTCATTAGATATTCCTTCCCTTAGCTGGTAGGTAAAGGAGAAATTCTCGCCGGCCGTCTCAGTAATGAAATGCGCAAACTGTATCTCCTTCCTGCTGCTAAATTGCTGCGCCACCTCATACAGGTGGGTGGAGAGTATCATCAGGTGGTCGGGCCGGTTCAGTAGCCCTTCTATTACGGCCGATGTGCATTCATAGGCATCATGCACATTGGTGCCTTTAAAAAGTTCATCCATCAGCACCATATGTGGTTCGCGGTTCAGTAGCTTCTCAGCGGTCAGTTTCATGCGCTGCACTTCGGCAAAAAAGTAGCTTTCTCCCTTTAGTATATCGTCTTCCACATGCATGTTCGTTATAATGCCATGCAGAAAACTTATTCTCAAAGCAGCGGCCGGTACGCCCATACCTATATGAGCGAGCAGGGCATTCACACCCAGTGAACGCATAAAGGTTGTTTTGCCCGACATGTTGGCCCCCGTCAGCAGCAGGAAGTTTCGCTGGTCACTGAAATCTATATCATAGGCCACCGCATCTTGCACCAGCGGATGGTACATCTGCTTCGCACTGAAAGTAACCGGCCTCGCCGGCAGCAGTTCCGGGAACTGCCATTTATTGTTTACCGTCGCCTTAGCCATCGACTGCCAGGCATCCAGCCTTGCATAGTGGTACATCAGGCGGTAAATGGTATTCTTCATTTCCCTCCTTGCCCGGTACGAGAGGCGCGAGAGTTCGGCGTATGGTGTCTTCTTATCCAGCTTCACCAGGCTGTCGGTCAGCCTGTGGTCCAGCTCCGCTTGCATGGCTTCCAGCTCTCTTTGCAACAGGCTTGGGCATTCATGTTCCTCTTTTATGGCTACCAGTTTTCGGCATCCCCTCAGGAAGTCAGCTATATGAGAAAGGGAGAACTCTGTAAAAAAATACTCATTGCGATTAAAAAACTTTTGCAGAAACGAACCAATACTGAGTGCAATTCCCCTGGGCGGTGCAGCACTATCGGCCGACTCGAAGAATTTCTCCAGCATCAGCATGGTGCCATTGCTTATGTCGGAGGGCCACAGCTTCTCATTGCCGACCCAGAATTTAACTGCGTCCTGCAGTTCCTTTAGTGCGTCAAAGCTGTCCGGGGTTGAATAGAAGTACTTTCTCAGTACATCCCTGCCGGAAACAGTGGTCGTGTTATCTATAAGACTGAAGACCCCTCCTCCGCTGTCGGAAGTAAAGATCGAAAGGTCCTTTAGTGTGGTTTTGTCATTTTGCATCAGCGCTCAAAGTTCAGCTTTTTAGGGTGCAATTAATTACCTTGGGCCGAGGGCGGGTACTAGTCCTGGCAGTATTTTTTGTACCTTTATAACAACACGGTTCAATTTATGGATTATAAAGATCACATAGTATCCGATTCAAAGATAATGTTGGGAAAGCCGCTTATCAAAGGAACGCGTATCACAGTGGAGTTGATTTTAAAAAAGCTATCCGAAGGCGAAACTGTAGCCGGGCTTATTGAAGCCTACCCGGCTCTAACTCCTGCTTCTGTGGCCGCAGCGCTGGCATATGCGTCTGATGTAATTGCCAACGAAACGCTGATTCCCGCTGCATGATATTGGCCGATGAAAATGTGCATGGGGCTATTATCCGTAGTCTGAATGCGGCAGGTATCACCACCGATCTTGTTGCACGCATTCAGGTCGGGATGGACGATGAAAATGTTATTAAAGCGGCGATCAATGGAAATTTTATACTGCTGACAGAAGACAAGGACTTTGGTGAATGGGTGTTTGCCCATCATATCACTGGCTTAAGCGTTATATTTCTCCGGTACACGGTGTCTGAGGTGGCACAGATATCTGACTCACTGCTCTACCTTTTGAATGGCCACTTGCCAGAGCCACCCTTTTTTGCCACCATCACAACAAAGAAGATCCGGATCAGGAAACTATAATGTTGTCTCCGCACGCATCAGCGCTCAAATGAAAGCCTTTTTCCGCGAATGCTGTCGTTAACTTTTCCGTTCTCATAGGCTATCTCTCCGTTCACTAGAGTATAACGTATCTCCGCGGGGAAATTGTGTCCTTCCAGCGGCGACCAGCCGCACTTATATAATATATTGTCTTTGCTCACCTTGGTGTTTCCGTTCAGGTCCACAAGCACCATATCTGCCCAGTAGCCTTCACGGATAAAGCCTCTTTTTTCTACCTGGAAGCATATCGCCGGTGCATGGCACATTTTCTCAACTATTTTCTCAACAGGTATCTTGCCTTCCTTTGCATATTGCAGCATTAGTAATAGCGAATGTTGGACAAGGGGTACTCCCGAGGGAGCCGATTGATAAGATTGTTGCTTTTCTT
>DASPNB010000120.1:0-3069 GCA_035626755.1 Flavipsychrobacter sp. | reverse complement strand
CTCTCCGGGAGTACCATGAATGGCTATGAAGGCAAGGTCGAACACTATTTTTTCGCCGTTTACAGTCAGGGTGAAATCATTCCTGTCTACAGCCACTTTATTGCCTGCTTCTTCATACCACCAGCCGTCTTTGGTCACCACAATGGTATATACATTATAGTTGTCTGCGTCCAGGTTCTTTTTTATGGTAGCGGCCGTCTGTATCGATATCACATATTCGCCTGAATAACCACCTGCGAGCAGGGCAATATTTTTCTTCATATATTATTTAATAGCACTGTCAAGTTGTGCAACCAAAGGTAATAGAAAATTGAATGAACGTGGAAACATGTATCATAAATTACTCTTAATGAAATAAACAATCGCTTCAGCAGCGCTATCTCTTCTTTTAAAAAGCGAAAAACCATATTTTTGCCATCCCGAATCGGGATGTAGCGCAGCCCGGTAGCGCGCTTCGTTCGGGACGAAGAGGCCGCTGGTTCGAATCCAGTCATCCCGACTTTTAAGCCACCGTCAGGTGGCTATTTTTTACAAATTCTTTAATGCTGAATTGGGTTCAGAAAAAAGGCTACCCCTACAGGGTAGCCTTTGAATGTCAGCAAAGCTGGAGTTTAGTTCTTCTTCTCAGCCTCGGGGTACAGTATCGCCGTATAGTTGTTAGCAGAAAATACCTGGTTGGCTACTTTCTGAATATCCTTTACTGTGAGTTTATCTATCCACTCGTCGTATTTCAGCTTATGGTCTTTCTCTCTGCCCCAGAACATCACGCTTTCCATTGAGCCGGCCCACCAGCCATTTTTCTCCAGGCTTTCGCGGTGTTTCTCATGCCATTGGCTTTTTACCTTATCCAGGTCTTCCGGTTTCGGTCCGTTTTTCTTTATGTCTGTCACCACTTCGTCGGCGGCTGCCAACAACTTGTCTACATTCTCGGGGCCGCAGGGCAGGTACAAGCTGATGGAATAGTTCTCATAAGGCTCTTTCTCGACACTTGCATTGTAACCACCGCCGTAGATGCCGCTCAGCTTCTCACGCAGTTCTTCGATCACGCGTATATTCAGTATCTCGGCCAGGGCCTGCACTTGCAGCGAGAAGTCTTCAGAGTATTTAGCATCGCCATGTATCACACCAATGATCATACTCTTTGGGTCAGAACCCTTGTAGTATTTCATTGTCTTGCTGCCAATTACAGGACGCACGCCATTATCTTTATAACTGGGCGCTTTATTAGCCTTAGGAAGGCTGGCTATATAGGTCTCCAGCAATGGTACGAGTGTTTTCGGGTCAACATTCCCCACTATATAAAACTCATATCCATCAGCAGTGGCGAACTGGTTTTTATATATTTCCAATACCCTGTCCATAGACAAGCCTTCAAAATGTTCGGGCTTAGGTATTGGAGAAGGCGCCAGGGGATTGTTATTGTAAATGGAAGTATACACAGTATCGATGAATGCATATTGCGGGTTGGCAGCCAGGAATTGCAGTTGCATCACCTGTTTCTTCTTGTACGCGTCAAACAGTTCTTCGTCTGTACGGGGATTGGTCATCTTCAGGTACATCAGCTGGAACATGTCTTCCAGGTCTTTGACTGTACTGCTGCCCGTTACCCTGTTGGTAATCTCAGAAATGCTGACGTCAGCGCTTATGGCTTTACCGGCAAGCACTTTTTCCATGTCTGACGGCGTGAACTTGCCGTAGCCCATCGCATCGATGGCATCGGTAGCGTAACGCACATTGTTCACATCAGCCACGCCAAAGTTGTTGCTGCCACCTTTTTTAAGGCCACGTACTATTATCTCGTCGCTCTTGAACGTAGTAGGCTTCACGGTAACCTTTATACCGTTGCTGAGGGTATAAGTAGTTGCATCAAAACCATCCACCTTGGAAATGTTCTCCACCTTTCCGGGAGTGGGCTTTTTCTCCAGCAGGCTGGAAGCTACAATTGTTTCCTCTTTAGCATCCATTTTCTGTGCAAAGCCCTTGTTGGTCAGCGCAAGTAATTCCGCCTCTGAAGGCAATTTATCCTTGGCTTTATCAGGTCCTGTAATGAGCGAGAAGTAATTCATATCCGACATCAGGCCTTGTATCTCTTTGTTCACCTCTGCTACCGTGATACCGGGCATCATCGTCTTATAGTAATTGTACTCGTTCTCAATACCAGGTATGGGCTCACCTTCCAGGTAGTTGCGAATGTATTCCCCAATCAGGCGATTGCTCTCAGTAGTATTACGTTCGTTATATTGTTTTTCAATGTTGCTGAGCATGTTCTTTTTCGCTAATTCCAGTTCGCTTTCGTTGAAGCCGAATTCTTTGGCACGCTTGAGTTCACCTGTCAGGGCCATCATGGCCTTTTCAGGGCCTTCCTCGCCAAACATTGTAAAACCGATCAGGCTTTCATACCCGCGGGCCCAGCCGCCGGCATAAGCATATGCATAGGGGAACGGCGGATCGCTGCTGCGGGCCAGGTCGCCGAGGCGCTGGTTGATGATCTCGGTCATCAGTCCGCGCACTATCAGGCTCCGGTAGTCGGCGAGCGTTGTTTCTTTTTCTTTTTTCTGAGATGGGAATATGATCTGCAATTGGTAATTGGTAGCCTCTTTGTCGGTCAGTACCATCGCCTTAGCCACTTTGCGCGTTTCTATGGGAACATCAAAACGCTCACGGGCGTTAGGCGGGTTTTTCATAGGCTTGAAGTGTTTCTCCAGGTACTTCATTGCTGTAGCCTTATCTATATCGCCCACTATGGCTACTGCCATCAGGTTGGGACGGTACCAATCGCGATAGAAACGACGTACTACATCATATTTGAAGTTCTTCAGTATGTCATCTTTACCTATAGGCAGGCGCTCGGCATAACGGCTTCCGGCCATCATCTCGGGCAGATACTTTTGCAGCATGCGCATTTCAGCACCCTTACCCAGGCGGCTTTCCTCCAGCACCACACCACGCTCATCGTCAATATCCTTATCAGTCAGCAGTGCGTTGTGGGCCCAGTCCTCAATGATCTGGAAACCTTTATCGAGGTTACCCTCTTTATCCGTAGGAATAGGCAGGATGTACACAGTCTCA
>DASPNB010000119.1:0-4074 GCA_035626755.1 Flavipsychrobacter sp. | reverse complement strand
CATCCATATGGAAGCGCACATTGTGTATGTCCAGCTTCTTCAGGTCCAGCTCAAATTCATTCCTGGTCCTGGTGGTGTCTTTATTAGGCTCGCCTGTATCAAAGGCGTCTATCACAAACTGGTAGTTCCATATATCGGAATTGCTCTTTCGGTACAGATGTCCATAAGCATTGGAAAGTCCCAGGTAAGTGATCACCGGTTTCTCCTTCTTTACGAAGAACCAGTCGGTTATTCTCACTTCGGCCTTGCCTGCATACAGCAGGGTATCCTTGCCCTGGTCTTCTATGTAAAGCCCTTCTATCAGCAGGTGATTCAGGAAGTCGATCCGCACATTGTCTATACTTACCTTAGTCTTTAGCTTTTCAGACAGGATCAGCGTGGCCCTTTTAGCAATAAAGTTCTGTACCGGTGACAGGTTCACCAGTATCAATAGCAATATCAGCAGACCAACTAAGCTCAGCAGTACATTGCGCGTTATTTTGAGGGCCCTCTTCAGAATACAGGCTTGAAATATCCCGTAAAAATAACTTTTACTAACCGTATATTATTTCAATGGCTATGTTAAACTAGAAAATAAGCAGGAATTGTGCCAATGCCTGATTTTATAGGCGTTGGGCTGCTATTTTTCCTTATTTTAGCAGCTTCCGGGATATAAAATTCTCTATTATGAAATATTTGATTTGTTCTTTTCTCTTACTCTCTGCCATGAATTTAAACGCCCAGGAGGCCCGAAACCATAAGGTCCCTGAAACGAAGACCATAAACCAGGAAGACGATTTTTTTGGTATTAAAGTTAAAGATCCGTATCGCTGGCTGGAAGACGACCGCTCAAATGAAACAGCTGAATGGGTTACCCGCCAGAATGGGTACACCGAGACCTACTTTCGCGATATATGGTGGCTGGCCAAAATAAGAGGCAGGCTTACCGAGCTCTGGAACTACGAAAAATATAGCGCTCCTTTCAAAGAGGGTGAGTACACCTATTTCTATAAAAATGACGGTCTTCAGCCCCAGTCTGTTCTCTATCGCCAGAAAGGTACTGCTGAGGCCGAGATTTTCCTCGATCCAAATAAGTTCAGCCAAAATGGTACTACTTCACTGGCTGGCATAGAGTTCACCAAGGATGGTTCACTGACGGCGTTCCAGATTTCGGAAGGCGGTTCCGACTGGCGCAAGGTGATAGTGCTCAACACAGCTACTAAGGAAATGATAGGCGACACTATCCGCGACGTAAAATTCAGCGGACTCTCCTGGAAGGGCAAAGAAGGCTTCTACTATAGCAGCTATGATAAGCCAAAGGGTAGCGAGCTTTCAGACAAAACCCAGATACATAAACTGTATTACCATAAGCTGGGTACTAAGCAAAGCGAAGACAAACTCGTCTTCGGCGGTGAGGCAACTCCGCGTCGCTATGTAGGCGGTGGCATTACTGAAGACCAGAAGTATCTAATCATCTCGGCAGCCAATGCTACCTATGGCAATGAGCTTTACATACAGGATCTTTCTACGCCTGACGCCCCAATCGTGCCCATAGTTACAGGCTTTGAAAACGAGCAGGATGTTATCTATGCTGAGAATGGCAAACTATATATAGTTACCAACCAGGGAGCGCCTAACCGCAAACTGGTAGTGGCAGATGCCGCTGATCCAAAACCGGCCAACTGGAAGACCGTTATACCTGAGATCAATTTCCCGCTTTCAGTATCAACCTGCGGCGGTAAATTCTATGCCCAGTATCTGAAGGATGCCGTTTCAGAAGTACAGCAATACAGCCTTGATGGTAAGAACGAACGCACCATCACACTTCCCGGCCTTGGTACCGCCAGCGGTTTCTCAGGTAAGAAGGAAGAGAAAGAACTGTACTACACTTTTACTGCATACACTTACCCTCCTACTATCTTTAAATATAACATCGCCGATGGCAAATCTGATGTCTATAAAAAGGCAGGGGTAAAGTTCGACCCTTCCCAGTATGAGAGCAAGCAGGTTTTCTACAATTCAAAAGACGGCACTAAAATACCCATGATCCTTACTTACAAGAAGGGCATGAAACTTACTGGTAAAAACCCTGTGCTGCTGTACGGCTACGGTGGCTTCAATGTCAACCTCACTCCGGCATTCAGCGTTAGCAATACGATCCTTATGGATGTAGGTGGCATTTATGCTGTTGCCAACATCCGCGGTGGCGGCGAGTATGGTGACAAATGGCACGATGCTGGTACCAAAATGAACAAGCAAAATGTATTTGACGATTTCATCGCAGCTGCTGAATACCTCATCAAAGAAAAATACACTTCTAAAGATTACCTGGCCATAGCCGGTGGCTCTAACGGCGGCCTGCTGGTTGGTGCCTGCATGACGCAGCGTCCTGACCTGTATAAGGTTTGCTTCCCGGCTGTCGGTGTTATGGATATGCTTCGCTATCACAAATTTACCGCGGGCGCAGGATGGGCTTACGACTACGGAACGGCTGATGATAACAAGGACATGTTTGAGTACCTGCGCAAATACTCTCCTGTTCACAACCTGAAAAAGGGAACTTGTTATCCCGCTACCATGGTTACCACGGCCGATCACGACGATAGGGTAGTGCCTGCACACTCTTTCAAGTTTGCCGCGGCCCTGCAGGAATGCCAGGACTGTACCAATCCTACGCTTATCCGTATTGAGACCAATGCCGGCCATGGTGCCGGTAAGCCTACGGGTAAGATCATTGAAGAACAAACGGCCAAATGGGCTTTCATGTTCCAAAACATGGGTATAGAATACAAGCGACCTGAAGAAAAGAACTAAGCTTCTGCTCCGCGATATAAAAAAGGACAAGATTATTTCTTGTCCTTTTTAGTATCCTTTTGCTCTTGCTGTTTTTTGTCCTTTTTCTTTCCCCCGAATATCATTCTTAGGAAGCCTTTTTTTTCCTGGCTCTTACTTCTTTCCTTTATAGCTTCTTCTATTGCATCTCCCCTTATCAGGGTGTTGATGATACTGCTGTATACAGGCGACCAAAGCAGGTTAAAGAACGACGTATACGGATCTCTTTGCACCCGGTCCGATGATACTTTCACTGGTTCTCCTATCGACGGGTTGCGTTTGTGTACAAATGCCGCATTGGCTATCCAGCTGGTCACTTCCTTCCGGTTCAGTTCTACCTCACTACCTTTTACCACAGGCTCGATCAACGATACTTTCAGATTATCATATACCAGTGTAGCTGTTCCTTTCGCATAACTCTGGTCTCCCTCTACAGTAAAATGAAAGCTGCTCACATGTATGCTGTCTATGCTTACCAGCATCAGCGCCCGGGCCATCGACTTTATCTGCCAGGCATCCAGGTCTTTCAGCTTACTATCTGCAAAGAACTTTCCGCTGCTGTCCCTCAGCGAGAAAATATACAGGGACCGAAGGTCACTGGCCCCGTTAAAATTGCTGTGGAGCTTTATTTTAAGGTCGCCATCTTTTTCTATGTACCTGGGTATATTGGTAACATTCTCTATGGTTCCTGTGGTATGGTCAAATACAACACTACCTGGCTTTTTGCTTTGCTGGTTCACCTCGGTGTATTTCACAAAGCCGTCCTTCAGGTTAATAACCGGAATATATACCGACACGGGTAGCTTTAGCAGTAGCTGATTAGGGAAGTATCCAAGCTTACTTTTGGTATTGGCAGGGGCCAGCCTTGTAAAGTAGTCTTCGGCATGTGGCCTGTCGAGGTCTATGGCTTCTGCTATCAGCACATTGCTATCCAGCAGCCCTTCCCAGTCTATACCCCGTATATCTACTCCTGCAAAATGCAGGTCGAACATATCCACCTGCCTGCCTACGAACTTGAAGAATTCTTCTTTGCTGTGCGGGCTTTTTACTTTCAGGTCTTTACACGAGAACGATCGTTCTGCAGTAGAAAAGCTTATCGTATTGGCGCTGAAATGATACCTGCCTTTGTCGCGTTTATGCAGAAAGCTGTCTATCGTTAGTTCTGCACGTTTTGCATAGAAGAACCTTCCTTCCAGTTCGGGCCCCTCCAGCTCAAACTCCCAGTCATATAGTACCATTTGTCCGCCCTTTGTATAGTAGTGC
>DASPNB010000118.1:0-5889 GCA_035626755.1 Flavipsychrobacter sp. | reverse complement strand
ATCGGCGCGCCTCCGGGATATGTAGGTTATGAAGAAGGGGGACAGCTGACTGAAAAAGTTCGTCGCCACCCATATGCTGTGGTGCTGCTTGATGAAATCGAAAAAGCGCACCCCGATATCTTCAATATCCTCCTGCAGGTGCTGGATGATGGACAACTGACTGACGGTCTCGGCCGTAAGGTAGACTTCAAGAATACCCTGATCATCATGACATCTAACATTGGTGTCCGCCAGCTGAAAGACTTCGGTGCGGGTGTAGGTTTCACTACAAGTACCAAGACTGCGAATTCTGAAGAGATCAATCGCGGCGTAATTGAGAAAGCGCTGAAGCGTACCTTCTCTCCTGAGTTCCTCAACCGTATTGACGATGTGATCATCTTCAATTCATTGGACGAAGGCCACATAGCGCAGATTATCGACATCATTATGAAGGATGTGATGAAGCGTCTCAATACATTGGGCTTTACTTTGGAACTGGCTCCTGCCGCCAAGAAATATATAGCGGAAAAAGGCTACGACGCACAGTTCGGTGCCCGTCCGCTGCACAGGGCTATCCAGAAATACCTGGAAGATCCTCTGGCCGAAGAGATCCTGGGCCAGAACATAAAAGAAGGCGACAAGGTAATAGCCGACTACAGCGAAGAAGAACAAAAGATCGTCTTCAAAATAGAAAAAGCTCCAACCAAAAAAGGCGAATCCGCCTAAACGGTCTGATAAGATAAAACAAAAGGCTGCCTCCACAGGCGGCCTTTTGTTTGTATCCTACCCAGGGTCATTGCCCGCCCCATATTGTCAGCCTGAGCGCAGTCGAAGCCTTGTTGAGGTTTGGCTGCTAAGCTCCATTGACAGACATCTACCCTCCGCCGCAGCGACGAAGCAATCTAACCACTCGTTCTTGCTCTCAGGCGCCTTTGTCCACCGGCACTCTCTACTTCCCCCTTAGTGCGTGGGCCATTGCGCGCAGGCGAAGGGGGGCAGGGGATGTCCTTCACCCCCTAGAGGCAGCTATCCTACTCCCATCCCCGTCCTTGCGAGCCGCAAACGAACCGAACGCCCAACCCGATTCGACAGCCGCCGCGGCGTGGCAATCTCACGCTTCGTTCTTGCTCTCAAGCGCCTTTGTCCACCGGCACTCTCTACTTCCCCCTTGTTGCGTGGGCCATTGTGCGCAGGCGAAGGGGTGCAGGGGGATGTCCTTCACCCTCCAGAGGCAGCTATTCTACTCCCATCCCCGTCATTGCGAGCCGCAAACGAACCGAACGCCCAGCCCGATTCGACAGCCGACGCGGCGTGGCAATCTCACGCTTCGTTCTTGCTCTCGAACCAATCATCGCTAACTCCAACCCTAAACTTTTCAATTTAAATGACGGATTTTTAAATATTGTCTATAACTTTATATTATAGACTTTTCTTCACCATCAATTACCCGTGTATGCGTGTCCTATACTCGCTTCTCCTTTGCTGTCTTACACAGTATGTACAGGCTCAGTGCAATGCTACTATTACCGCGCTGGGACCGACCACTTTTTGTCAGGGTGGTTCTGTGATGCTCGTTGCCAATGATGGAGACGTGTATAAATGGTATGAAAACGGCAATCTGGTAGCGGTGCTTACTACCGATACCTTCACGGTAAATACCACCGGTAGTTACGAAGTTGTTATAGACTCAGCTGGTTGCATCGATACTTCAGCTGCCATCAACATAATAGTTAACACGGTACCTCCGCAGCCTGGACCGATAAGTAGACCCGCTATAGCATGTGTGTTTTCTACGAACACTTATACCATTGCACCCGTACCCGGAGCTACTTCATACTTTTGGTATTGTTCCTTCGGGCCCTTGACCGGGACTGCAACGTCCGCTCAATTCCAGGGAACTACTTGGTCAACCGATATTTTTGTGACAGCCATCAACACGTGTGGCAACAGCCTTACGTCTCAACCCTTTCCTGTCACAGGGGGTACTCCACCCACTAATATAGGTGTTTACCTGTCCAGTAACGATCCCTTATGTCCGGGCGACACTAAATATATTTCAACCATGGTCGTCCATCCGGGTGACATATTTACTTTCTATAAAAATGGCAATGTCGTACAAAGTGGAACCTCTCAGGGTTATGGAGCTACAAGCTCGGGCAGCTATTATTTTACAGTTACAAACCTCGCCGGATGTACAGCGCAAAGCAGTACAGTCGCCATCAACTTCTCAGTCGGGCCCGGTCAGCCGGTTATTGTCCAGGTGGGACCGACTCTGACAACAACACAAGTCTATTCTTCCTGGGCCTGGTACCGGAACACGACCTATGTAGGTAGCGGACAATATTATTATCCAACACAGGATGGTGATTACAAAGTCAGGGTTGGCAATTCAGTTCCCTGTTATGAGGAGTCTGCAATGTACAATGTAAGCTATACAGGGATACAGGAGTTGAAAGGCCGCGAGGATGCGATCATTTATCCTAATCCCACTACTGGCGCCTTTACACTCACCGCTGATCTGGGCGCAGAAGATACTGCAAGCATCACAATCACAGACATCACTGGTCGCATAGTGAAGGCAATGCAAGTAAACATACCGGTAGGTGTGTTAGAAGAAAAAATTGAGTTGTTCGACGCAACCCCCGGCCTCTACCTTTTAAAACTTACCACTGAGAACTACAACAAGACCATCTCATTCGTAAAACAGTAGCTTATGAAAAAGCTGTTACTTTTTGCAGTATTAGCCCTTGCATCGCAGCTCGCGACCGCTCAGTGCAACGCTACAATAACCCCTCTTGGCCCAACGGCACTTTGCCAGGGTGAATCCGTTACCCTCCAGGCCAGTCCGGGCAACCTGTATCGATGGTTTCTAAATGGCAACTACATAGCTTTACTTACTACTAACATCTTCTCAGTAAATACACCGGGGAGTTATAAAGTTGTAGTGGATTCAATGGGATGTATTGACACCTCAGCGGCTTTAGTAGTAACAGTAAATGCCGTCCCCCCTCAGGCAATTATCTCGGTTAATTCCTCCATTGTTTGCCAGGGCAGTTCTACCGCACTTGTTGCAAGTTCCGGTAATGCATATCAGTGGTATTTAAATGGTGCTTCCATAAGCGGAGCAAACAACGATACTTTTCTGGCAACTGTGGCAGGAAGTTATATAGTCGTGATTGACTCAATGGGCTGTGAGGACACATCATCGGTCCAGGTGATGACTGCCAGTGCTACACCTGCACAGCCAGGACCAATCACTTTCAGCAGCGACACAGTCTGCGCTAGTACTGCGGTCACTCTTTCGGTAGATCCGGTGGCAGGAGCTACATCCTATGAATGGGGAGTAATGAGCAATATACCGGTTATGCAAACAACCGCAGTCCCCTCAGTTACCGATACAGTGTATCATTCCTGGAGCATGAGTACCCCCGCAACCGCAGTATTTGTCAAAGCGATTAACTCCTGCGGCAGTAGCCCCATGTCTACCGACAGCTTGGCCATTTATAGTCCGGTAAATACAACCGGCATGAACAATGATCCTGATATTACCTATTTAGGGCTACCGGCCTATATATGTCCCACCGGTTCAGCCAACGAACTGAATGCATTCAGCCATTGGGCAATGGCGGGGTATTCGGGAACTGGAACATATCAGTGGTACAGGAACAATGTTCCGATATCGGGTGCAACAGGTTATTCATATAATGTAACCAGAGGGGGCTCATACAAAGTTGTGATAACTACAGGCGGTGTCTGCCAGGCTACCATTCAGAAGCCGGCCATTCACCAGGTCGCTCCTCTTCCTGCGTCAGTTGATATCTTTACTCCACAACCATTGTGTACAGGAGGCGTGATTATCCTGAAAGTAAATTTTGACAATGATGGGTATAATGGGGGCAACTACAACTGGTGGTGGCTACGAAACGACACCATCGTCTCTGGCTCAGCATTCTTAGCCGCAACAAGTCCCGGCGAGTATAAAATTGACTTTTGGGGGTACGGCTACAACAATCAACTGGTCCAATGTCCGGCCTCACAGGTGCTTGCTAACATAACTTTATCCGGCACTCAGGCTACGCCTGTCAGCATAGTCCAGAATGGCAATGATTTTACGGCTACATCTGGCTTTGTTGCCTACCAATGGTACAAAAATAACGTCCCAATTTCCGGTGCTACCAGCAATGTTTATGCCAAGACGATCTGGGGCGATTACTTTGTGGTTGCTACTGGCGGCAATGGTTGCCATAGTAAGTCGAACGTTATTTTAGGTATGGAAAATGTTAAGGCTGGTGAATACCATATTGTGCTTTTCCCAAATCCTAATAGCGGCCGGTTCACCCTTTCCGCAGGCCTTAAAGAAAATAGATCAGCAGAATTGGTTATAACCGACCTTACAGGAAGATTGATACAGGCAAGGCAGATAAAAACCTTAAACGGCGTTATTGAAGAAAAGATTGACTTGGAAAGCTACATAATGCCCGGCCTATACCTGCTTAAACTCACTACTGAAAACTACACCAAGGTTATTTCATTTGTAAAACAGTAAGCTTTAGTCTTACAGGGTTTCCTGTATAGTAACAAAAAAGGTCACCTGGCAGGACGACCTTTCTGTATAAAAAAGATTCAAACTATTCTTCACCCTTTTTCTTCTTTTCCGTCCCTGCCGTGTCTCTGCACAGCAGGCCACGGCAGCATCAGGGCGAGAAAGTTGAAGAGTAGCGATGCGGTTCATATCCACATTCCTTCAGGCAGTCACGCTTGAGTGTTACAGCATAGCAAATTTTCCACCCGCACGCTCTGCTTACCCCTTAGTGCGCGAGCCAATGTGCGCAGGCGAATTTAATTAAGCCCCCGTCGTTGCGAGCCGCAAATGAACTGAACGCTTAACCCGATTCGACAGTTGATGCAGTGCGGCAACCTCACGCTACGTTCTTGCCCTTAAGTGTAATCTCCCACTCATGTCGTTGCCCGTCCGACCGGGTAATCTACCCGGTCGGGCCTGGAGCAAAACAGAACTCAGTCGGGAGATGTCCCTCCGCCGGCGCGACGAAGCAATCTAATCAATCGTTCTTGCTCATAATGGCGTACATTAACTACGCCACATTTCTTCACACTTTTTGAAAATTCCTTTCAAAAAACTGCAAAATTTTTAGCAAAAAATTATCCACATAACCCCTTTTGTGGAAACATAAATTTGCAAGCCACTGCCCTCATTTCGTATCTTTACCGTACCCGTCGCATTCAAGGCTCTTTTCCCCGGCGGCACCCAATGCTAAAAAATGAAAACGACTGTCCTATCCTCTAAAACCAGCGCCCGGCAAGTATTTTCGCCACCTTCTGCCAATTAGCAACACTGCACCACACTGCACCTACCTTGCACAAGCTTGCACACACATTGCGTAAGTCGGCACATATGCTGCACAAGCCTGCACACACGCTGCACAAGTATGCACCCTTCCTCTTCAGCTGGTAACAAGCAAAAATTCCGGTAATAAAAAAGGCCGGGTATACCGGCCTCTTAATATCTCGAAAATGATAACCTATTCTTCAGTCTTCTTCTTTTTCGCTGGCGCTTTCTTCGCCGGCTTTTCAGTGGCGGCGTCACCTTCTGCAAAGAGTTCAGCAGTGTCAGCCTTTTTCTTAGCGGCCTTCTTAGGCTTTTCAGCCTTTTCTGCAGCTGCATCCTCATCAGCCGATTTCTTAGCCTTTGCCTTTGGTGCAGGAGCTTCTGCCGCTACTTCTGTCGCTTCAGCAGTGGCCTCTTCGCCGTTCTGTTGGTCGTAAGCCTTAAAGTCCAGTAGGTCATTAGCCTTCAGCAGTTCATACCACTTCAGCATCTTCTTCATGTCACTCACATATACACGCTCGTCATCAAACTCGGGGAAAATGCCCTTAAAGTATGCCTTGATG
>DASPNB010000117.1:0-5260 GCA_035626755.1 Flavipsychrobacter sp. | reverse complement strand
TTCTGATTCACAGACGGAGCACTAGCCGAAGTGTCAATACCCGGTATCGGTGCCACAGGCACGGAAGCTGCTGCATTTTCTTTGGTCGGCAATACAGGTTGCAGGTCATCCTCACCGCCGCGGAATTTCTTTACGCCATAGGTGATAAGCGCAACGAGCGCAAGCAATACTATCGCGGCTAAAATAATACGCGGCCAGTTGAGACCCGCTGTTTCTTCGTCTTCCTCTTCTTCTGCAGGGGTATGCACAGGTACGTATGAGCGGGTCTCCGTGCTTTCAGGATCGGTATTTACCGGTAATTTATGAGCGTCGGGAATGTTCTTTTTTACTTTAGCTGTTACTATAGGTGCAGGAGTGTGTTTGAAATGCGGATCGGTTTCAAAACGAATTTTGCCATCCTCTTCAGCGAACTTACCGATGGCAGGTATAGCCACTTCCTTGCCCGCGGTAAGGTCGGCCTTAGCCTGGGTGCTGAAGTCCCGGAGCGCGTTCGAGGCTTTAGATATACTTATCTGCTCGTTACTGGCAATGAAGTTGGCCAGGTTATCGTCAATAGCTCCTGTAGTGCTTAGGGTCACATCATAGCCGGGTGGTACCAATGCATTGCCATTATAGGAAGCTGGTTTTCTTTTCAGTTCCAGGTTTCCTAAGCCATGTATGTAACAGAAATTATTTTTTAGTAAGAATAGCCCTATGTATTTAGCTACGTCCATCTCTCTATATGTATTGGACTCTAAGATAGGTATTAGCCCCCATATTTTTTCGTGAAAAGGATCCTAGAATTTCAACCTCAGGCCACCATATATATTAAAGCCGTAGGAAGGTTGACCCAGCCAGCGCTCGTAGCGGTTATTTAGAATATTGTTCATCTGTATAAAAGCTGAAAGGCGGGGCATAAAGCTATACTCCACGCCGGCACCGAGGTCAAATACGCCACGGGTGTTTACCACCTGGTTATAGATATTGTAAGCCTTAATGCCATCAAGTACTGCCAGGTAGGCGTTGATGTTCAGCTGCGGTATCGGGCGCAGCAGGAAGTCCGCGCCAAGACGTACTGCGGGTTCATGCCAGGCTTCCTGCTCGTCTGTGGTAGTGAAGCCGTTGAACATAACATTCATTCCTAATGAGAAAGTAGTGTTCACTTGGTAGCGAGCATTAGCCTGGAAAGAGATAGCATTTACCTTGCCGTCGTGTACTATGTAGAATTGTTTCTGGTCAAAAGTATCGTTCAGGAACAGGGGAAGGTGACGGTATTGCCACCAGCTGAGCCTTGCTCCGAAATTTACGTGATTGCCAAGATTGGTTTGTATGCTTCCAAACACTTCATCGGCCCTTGTCTGCACTACGTTAAAGCGATTGAACATAAAGGGGTTATACCTTGATAATTCCTCGTAGGTATTGCGGCGTAGTTGTGCATTCCAGCCGGCTGAAATAATGAACTGGCTATTGGGTATCTGGTACCTGGCCATGATATCGGGCAGCAGGTAGCTGTTATTTTTACCAAAAGTTGGCCTGATGAAGACATGACCTCCGAAACCGTTCTGGTTAAACCTAAGCCCCGGGTTAACTTGTGCGATGTTATTATTCTCGCTGATGAAAGGACTCACATTGTATTGCGTAAATACGCCGCTTACGCCAAGTGTAAACTGTATAGAGTCCACATTGTAATAGAAAGGCAAATTGAATCCGAAACTTGTTTCCGAGGCGCTATGTATATCACCATAGCTGGAGAAATTAATGCCGGGGTTGTAGCTGAATTTCCTGAACTCACCAACGGCAGGCTGCATATCAGCCATCACACGGATAAGATTAAATACCTGATTTACTGAGTCACGATTATTGTATTCGTAAACATTGTGATCATATCCATAGTATCCCAGCTGGTTCCTGTTCCAGATCAGTTTTGCGTGCCAGTCGTTCCTCGCACTGTGGTAAGTGCCCTCAGCTTCCAGTCCGCTCGTGGCAGTCTTTTGGTTTTCAATATTTCCTTTTTGCGAAAGATGATGGAGATGAAAAGCTGTTTCGTAGTTAGTGCCTTTCAATCCGCCAAAGCCTGCGTCAAAGTAAATGGTATTAAGATTACCAAAGCCAAGTTTCACATAGTTGCCGAAGGGCAGCTTCACCGAGTCCTTTCCCAGTGCCAGTGGCCTGAGTGGGAGAGAGCTGTAGGTATAGAAAAGCGCTTGCTGTGGAATATCATATACGAGCTTCGCTCTCGTCGTATCTGCAGGTGGGGTTGTGGCTACGTATTCTTTCTTAGGTGCCATCTTCACCTCTGGCTTGTACGATTGTATTACCTCTATGGTAGTACCTTTCAGCACAGTATCTTTCCCTACCTGTGCAAAAGCAGAAGTTGCTGCCAGCAAGGCTACTATAGTAGATGATATTTTCAGGCTCATACAGCTCATTAGTCCTGTGATAGTTTGCTTTGTTTCTTTTCCAGTCCTTTTACTTCAGCCAGTTTGGTGGTGGCTTCCTGCTTCACCGCAGGGTCTTTAGTATTCTTTATTACGCTTTGCAGGGTAGCCTTGGCATTAAAATAGTCTTTCTGTGCAGTCATAATGTCTGCCATCAGCAGGAAAGCCCTGATATCCGATCCGGAAGATTTGGATATAGCTTTACCAGCTGCTTCTTCAGCTTCTTTCAGCTTGTTCTGCAGCAGGTATACAGCCCCTATTTCATAGCGTGCCTCGGCAGCGATGCTATTGTTTTTAGAGGTTTCCAACTGCTTAAAAATAGTAAGAGCATCATCCAGGCGGGTAAATTGCTGCAGCGATTTGGCCTTGTACAACTGTGCTTCCTGGTAGGTGTTGTCGTCTATCTCAGGTAGTGTTGATAGTGTATCAGCCAAATAGCTGCTTTCGCTGTACTTGCCTAGGTTGTAGGCCGACTTCATCATGCCTTTGTACGAAAATTGCAGGTTGGCATTGTCCATTGCCGAATTGCGCAGTTTCCTGTAATTTTCAAGTGCCGTGTTGTAATCCTTATCCTGGTAAGCGATGCCTGCGGCCTTCCGCGCAGCGTTTTCCGAAAACTCATTCCAGGGTTGCTGAAGCACAGCCTGGTAATCTGCGAGCGCTTCTTTATACTTTTTCTGCTGGTAGTAAGTTTCGCCCCTGTAATAATGTGCCTTCATAGTAAAAGCACCGTTAGGGAATTGGGCCAGGTATTGATTGAAAGCTTCTTCTGCTTTTTCCAGCTTACCTGTCGAGTACTGGGCTTCAGCGGCAGAATAGTAAGTTGAGTCTATAGAACTATTATCTATCGCAGGCAGGTTATTGTCTTTCAGCAGTTGTGCATAAGCCCCGGGCTGATTGGCTTCTATATAAAGTCCTCTCAAAGCTTCCAGGGCAGATATGCGCTCCTGCGAAGAAGGATATCCCGTTACCACATGCTTATATGCGTCTATAGCTTTTGTATCGTTGTTCAGTTGCTGGTAAGCGTAGCCTGTCTTTATCCACGCCTTAGGTGCCAGGCCTTTACCAGTGTTTTCGTTGGTCAGTGGGGCAAGCGTAGTAATAGCCGACTGGTATTTATCCGCATCTATTTGCATCAGTGCCAGTTCATACCGTGCGTCGGGTGCGTATGGTGATGGCGGATTTGTATTGATTATCGTTTGCAGCAGGGCGGTTTTCTCTGAAGTCCTGTTCTCCAGGCCCAGTATCAGGCTTTTCTGGTAGCGGGCATAGTCTGCATCGCTGCTGTTAGCCATAATAACCTTATCATAGAGAGCACCTGCTTTTGCAAAGTTCTTTTGCATAAACCAGGCATCAGCCTCGCGTATAGAGGCGTTCATGTTGCCACCGGCAGCATCACCCTGCGCCCTGCTGAAGTAGTCCTGGGCGGCTGCGTAGTTGCCCAGCTCCATTGCAGCATAGCCCATGTTCATGTAAGCATGCGGCTTAGTAGCGGCCTGGCTTAAATATTGTACGCCATAGTCGCCGCGGTTTACGTACTGGTTAGAGTATTTTATTACATCGCTGTAGCGGCCTTTTTTATAAGCCAGTTCACCTTTCCAGAAGCTGGCGGCTGATTCATAGGTAGGATCAGATGACCTTTCCAGCGATTCAGATAATAGCTGATCAGCAAAGTCGTCATTGCCTAGCTGCAGTTGTTGCATCGCATAGCCGAAAGTTACCTTTTGGCGAATACGGTAATACTGATCGTTCCTGCTGCTTACTTCTTTAAGAGAGTAATACGCTTCAGCATAGTTGCTCGATTTGATCATCAGGTCCGACGATAAAGTCTTGGCTTCGTCGCGGTACTCAGAACGGGGATAATTCGCCAGCAGTGTTTTGAAGCGCTGCATAGCTTCATCGCTATAGCCTAATTCATAAGACAGCTTGCCGCTCAGCATTATGGACGATTCCTGCTGCTTGGGGTTGAATGGCATGTCCGCGCAAATGCCGAATGCATTCCTGGCACTACGTTTATCTCCTGTCTTCAGGTAGCAGTCACCAAGCAGGTACATGGCAGTTTGTCCCATTGTATCCTGGGCGTTGCTCAGCGGTTTGAATTTCTCTATAGCGTTTTCCCACTCGCTCACGCGGTAGTAAGAATACCCCATTTCATAGAGGTCTTCTTTGCGTATTTTATCGGTGTTGTCATAGTAGTGTTCAAAATAGGGCAGTGCTTCACCGTAACGTTCCTCTTCAAAGAGTACCTGGGCTGCGAGTAAATGCAGTTCGTTGTCGTAAAATGATTTTTCAGGTTGGTTGATCTGGCTCAGTGCCTCGTTAAGTGCCTGCTGCCTGTTGCCAAGGAAGTAATGTATCTCAGCTATGTAGTAAGGAACTACTTTCCCGTATTCTGCCTGGTTTTTTATGCGTTCAAAGCTGCTGAGCGCTTCGTTGTAATTATTCCTGTTGTAGGCAAGCAGGCCATAGTAGTAATTGCCTGCTGTGTGATATTTGCCTTCCAGTTCCTTAATTGATGCAAAAAGCGGTTCTGCCTTGTCAAACTGCATACTATTGAAGTAACAGTATGCCAGTTCAAAACGACTATCCGCTATTTCCTTGTTACTGAGGTTGGCAAAGCCTGCCATTTCATAGTATGGTATCGCTGCTGTCAGCCTGTTATGCTGAAAGTAGAATTGCGCCAGGGCAAATGCCATCCGCTGTTTGTAAGCAGGATTCGAAGTTTTATTAATACTGGTAATGGCGCTGTCCTCGCAGGCGGGCAGATCCAGCCTCAATGCTGATACAGATGAGAAAAACTTCGCTTTGTTAATCAGGTCGGCAGTTTTTGCTTCGCTGTTTAT
>DASPNB010000116.1:0-11575 GCA_035626755.1 Flavipsychrobacter sp. | reverse complement strand
TATGGTTTTGCCAAGGTTAGCCAGAAGCAAAGAGCAGCCTGGGAAAAGATGATTGCCGATTACCTGAAGAAACGCGAAAACCTGGTATGTGTTTTTGTTTTAATTGACAGCCGGCTGAAACCCCAGCAACTGGACCTGGACTTTATTAACCAGCTTGGTGACTGGGGTATACCGTTCGCTCTCGTCTTTACCAAAGCGGACAAAATAACCCAGCGCGAGGCAGCAGCCAATGTCCGTGCCTTTATTGATAAAATGAAGGAGGAATGGGAATTCATTCCGCAGAAATTTGTTACCAGCTCAGTTAAGTTTCATGGTCGCAAAGACATTCTCAACTACATAGGAGAGCTCAACGAGCAATGGAATAAAGAAGAAGAGGAGGAGTTACCCTAGTTCGTTGTAGGTAACCAGGCCCGATACCGTATCTACTTCAATAGTATAAAAGATCCCATCCTTAGCCAGGAAGAAACGGAAGCCGCGCTGAGTAGGTTGCCATGCATTGCTTTTTTCAGCAGTATCGATTATAAACAACTTAGAACTGCGGATGCTGGCTGCGCATTTTCTCCTGTCCTCAGGTCCCAGCTGCACATTGAATTGTATGCCGTAGTCTTTACCCGCATCAATGAATTCGTCCTTCAGTACTTCTACATCCTCCGGCAGGGCTATACCACAGGCATCTTCAAATCTGTCCCTGCTTTTTTTCTCTGAGCAGGAAGTGATGAAAAGAAATAACACTATCGCAAAACCTGTGATCTTAGTAGACATACTGCAAAGTTACGTATTACTTTGTCTACGCAGAAAAGCCGCTTTGTAAGCGGCCCTTCTGTAGTCATATGTAGAGTTGTTTTAGCTATTGTAGGCTTCTTCCAGCTTCGCCACATCTATTTTCTTCATTTGCATCATTGCTTGCATTACTTTGCTTGCTTTCACCGGGTCTTTATCGCCCATCAGTTCTCCCAGTTGCTTGGGGATGATCTGCCACGACAGTCCGAATTTGTCCTTCAGCCAGCCGCATTGGCTTTCCTGCCCGCCGTCTGCCGTTAGCGCTTTCCAGTAGCGGTCCACTTCTGCCTGGTCCTCGCATTTTACAAAGAACGATACAGATTCATTGAACTTAAAAATAGGCCCTGCATTCAGTGCTATAAACTCCAGGCCGTTCAGCTCAAACGTACAGGTCATTATCTTTCCGCTCATACCACCCGGAGCACCGGCTGGATAGCGTCTTTCTTCTTTCACTTTCGAATTGGGAAAGATCGACGTGTACAGTTTCATTGCCTCTTCGGCATTGTCATCAAACCATAAGAACGGTGTTATCTTTTGCATAGTGTTTCTGTTTTATGATGCAAACATACTTTGGCCGACTAACATTGCCGCGGTGCAATTGCGACAGAATTAAGGTCAATTGCGTAAGGACTTAAACGAAGCCAATTGCCCGCTTTTCCTTAATTTACTTCAGCATAGATAAAGCACAAGTAAATGATCTCTCCTCCATACCTGAAAGCCGGCGATAAGATTGGTGTTGTCAGCACAGCCAAGCGAACGACACCGGAAGAAATAGAGCATGGTCTTGACCTCCTGAAAAGCTGGGGACTGGTACCTGTCCTGGGCAAGAACATTTACAATACCCATGGCTTTTTTGCAGGCACCGACGAGGAAAGATTGCAAGACATCCAGCAGATGCTTGACGACGATAGCCTTAAGGCCATTACCTTTACGAAAGGAGCCTATGGCACCCTGCGGATTATTAAGAACATTGATCTCACCAGGTTTCGCGAGCGTCCCAAATGGATAGCTGGTTACAGCGATATTACTGCACTGCATTACAATATCAATAAGCTGGGGATACAATCAATCCATGCTGTAATGTTGCAAGGGATGCCCACTTCTAATTTTGCTGCCGCCGAAACACTCAGGGCCGCTTTATTTGGCGAGCAATTGAGCTATTCCATACCCCGTGATCCGAACAATAATACGGATAACCCGGTTTCCGGCACACTCACCGGCGGTAATCTCTCTATGCTATATGCCTTACTCGATTCAGATTCCGACCCTACCGGCAACATCCTTTTTTTCGAAGACATAGATGAATACCTCTACCATTTCGACAGGATGATAGTGACTCTTAAGAATCGCGGCAAGCTCGAATGGCTGAAGGCTATCCTGGTCGGGGGACTGATAGAAATAAAAGAATCCACGATTCCCTTCGGACAGAATGCTCGTGAGATTGTATTGCAACATGCCAAAAGCTATGGCTTACCAGTATATTTCGGCTTCCCCTCGGGCCACATGTCCGACAACAGAGCACTAATATTAGGCAGAACAGTACATATAAAACCTACAGGTGCGATGGTAGAGGTCAGCTTTGCAGATCAATAATTGAAATTGTCGTGGAAAAGATACGTTCCTTGCAGCATATTGATATCGATGAACTCTACCTTGCCTGGGCTGATGCCTTCAAAGACTATGAACGTACCTGGACAAGGGAAGAACTGGAGGTTTTGCTGAAGCGCCGTGGCTATGTACCAGCTTTGTCATTTGCTGCTTTTGATGGCGACAAGCCAGTTAGTTTTACGCTCAATGGTATAGGTGTTTACAATGGTATCTATACCGCTTACGATACAGGTACAGGAACGATGGAAGCATACCGTGGCCAGGGACTGGCATCAAAAATATTTGAACACTCTCTGCCTTATCTGCATGAGGCAGGTTGCACACAATACATACTCGAAGTATTGCATTACAACGAAAAGGCTATATCCATCTACAGGGCAGCAGGTTTTGAAGTAGCTAGAGAGCTTAATTACTTCGTACAGCCAATGGAAATATTGGCTGTTAACAGTAAAACGCTACCCCCTGGCTATGAGATGAGTGAGTCAGAAATTGACATGGAGCTGATGTCCTCTTTTTGGGACTTCCATCCTTCCTGGCAGAATAGTTTCGAGTCGCTAAAGCGTGTTCCGGACGACTTCGTTACTATCGGGGCGTTCCACAATGGGCAATTGGTGGGCTACGGCATCACAGAGCCCGGCTCTGGCGATATCACTCAATTAGCAGTCGATAGGGAGCATAGGAGAAAAGGTATCGGCTCCGCCATCTTTAAAGCTCTGCTGGCTTACAACAGGCATCCTGCTGCCAAAGTGGTCAATACACATAGGATCAACGCAATAGTAACTGCTTTTGTGGAAAACAACGGCGTACCTAATATCGGCTGGCAATACGAGATGGTGAGAGAAATAGGCTGATAGACTCCCATTAGTACATTCAAGATCAAACACCTATTTTTATAACCAAATACCTTAGTTGAGAGAGAGGGTAAAAAAATACTACTACAATACCGAAACGCATAGATTTGAAAAGTACCAGCTCAGCCCCCGGTGGGTGCTGCTGCGCAGCCTGGGCTTTGTGTCTGCTGCTATCGTGTCTGCCATCATAGTGGTGGGTATTGCCTTCCGCTTCCTTGACTCTCCTAAAGAAAAAAAGATGCGCGCCGATATGAACGAGCTGCGCAACCAATATACCCAGCTCCAGAACCGTGTCAACTTCCTCAACGAGAGCATTAAAGAACTAGAAGAACGGGATAATAGCATCTACAGGGGCATCTTCGAAGCCGCCCCGCTGCCAGACAGTATCCGCTACGGCAAAAAGTACAGCCTTGTTGATGTCAGCGAGTATGCTTATATGAATCCTGACGAAATGCTCCTGAGCATCAAAGAAGGTATGAATGTACTTAGTCATCGCATATATATCCAGCGTCGCTCTTACGATACCCTTGAGCATATGGTGCGCTCCAAAGAACAAATGCTCCAGGCTATACCTGCGATACAACCTATCTCCAACAAAACACTGGGTCACCTGGCTTCAGGCTTCGGTTATCGCGTGGACCCGATTTATAAAACAGTAAAGCTCCACACGGGTCTCGACTTCGCTGCTCCAATGGGAACGCCTATTTATGCAACAGGCAACGGCAGGGTGGTAGCAGCCAACTACGACAATCATGGTTACGGTAACCACGTCATCATCAATCACGGTTACGGTTACGAAACTCTATATGGCCACATGGTGCGCATCAAAACCCGTTTGGGACAGGTTGTAAATCGTGGTGAGGTAATCGGTTGGATAGGCAGCACGGGTAAAAGTACAGGGCCGCACCTTCACTACGAGGTAATTAAAAGCGGCCACAAAATAGACCCGGTGCACTTCTTCTTTAACGATCTCTCTGCCGCAGAGTATGAGCGGATGGTGAAGATATCAGCGGCGGGTAATCAGTCTTTCGACTAAAAAAGAAAACGAAGTACGTTGTGTCAGTTAACGAAAAGTCCTTAATGAGTATTTTCACTATTGTAATTGGCCTGTTTATCATTGCCTGGGGATGGACCACGCAATTCGGTCATCCGATAAACACAATAGCATTGCTGTCGGGGACATTTGTATCCATTATAGGTATTGTGCTCCTTATTAGATCTATACTTGATTGAGCTACAATTTACCCGAAAAACAGTGCACCCTGCTTCACTTGCTCCATATGTGGTTCACTCAGTCTCACGTCCCTTATATGCTGCACGTCCCAGTCGCTTCTGTATAGCTGCCCCGATATCAGCGATCGATGGCACTGCTGCCAGTTGGCTTCAGAGCACATAAAGGCCGCCTTTTGCATTCCGGCTATCTCTTCCAGGAATTTTACGGCTTCTTTAAATTCCTTAGTCTGCATATAGGGTAAGAAGCCACCTGTCCTTCTGCCACCAAGCTCCGGCATGTGCACATAGCGGATACCTTCACGCCTCAGCGCCTGCATCAGGTGCAGCCTGTTGAACTGCGGGCAGTAAGCCGATGCGGGTATACTGCGTATATCAGCCAGTATCTTTATATCAAAGGATTTCAGGATAGCTATAAAATGCTCTATATCCCTGTTGGAGTGTCCTATGCTATGGATCGTGCGCGTTTTCATATGTCTAATTTAGGTGCAGATAAATTAGCCTCCTGCTTTTTGTGGATATCTTCAACATTCATTTACCTTTGCCTGTCCATTTACAAATCGGCTTTTCCCTCATGCGTACATATATTTTGCTACTGGTTCTTACTGTCATTGCTTTCAGCTCCTGCAAGGAGAACAGGATGCACGAACATGCCGACTGGTCTAAATTCTATGAAGCCCACGGCATTAAAAATGCCTGTATCATCATTCGTAACAACAATCACGAAACGATCGATTATTACAATAAAGAGCGCTGCCTGGAAAGGTATATGCCGGCGTCTACTTTTAAGATATTCGGTTCATTGGTAGCTCTGGAAACGGCTGCTGCCCCCGATGAGCAATGGGTAATAAAATGGGATAGCGTACAGCGCCGCGAAGATTGTAATAAAGACCTTAGCCTGCGCGATGCTTTCCGTGCCAGCTGTTATCATTATTTTAAAGCTATTGCAAATAAAGTAGGCCGCCCGGTGTTGCAGCATTGGCTGGATACCGTGAAGTATGGCAATATGGAACTTGGAGAAGAGTTTGATGCAGCCTGGGTAAAAGATGGCAACCTCAAAATTTCAGCCGACGAACAACTTGGTTTTGTGAAGCGGCTTTACTTTAATGAGCTGCCATTCTCAGAGCGTTCACAGCGCATCGTCCGTAGCATGATGCTTTGGGAAGATAGTACCAACTACAAGCTCTCCTATAAAACAGGCACAGGCGAAATAGGCGATAACTATATCTACTGGATAGTTGGCTATGTAGAGCGAATCGAAAAAGTGGAAGAACACGAGAAGTCAATGAACAAAGCCAACTTCCGTCAATACCCATACTTCTTCGCACAGAATTTTGAAATGCCCAAAGGCGACACAAGCAAAGACTACTTTAAAATCAGGGTAGAAATACTCAAAGAAGTGCTCAAAGCCGCCGGGGCAATGCCTCAATAGTGTACTGCTGATAAAAGCTGTCGTGGTGAGCGTAGTCGAACCATGACTACGCTGAGAATTCTTGATACAGCACCAATAGTGAACTAAAACAACTGCTTTAGCACATTGTAAATAATGTGCGGTTTACCCAAGGTGTAGAAATGCAGTACGGGCACATTGTTTTTCAGCAAGTCCTTGCACTGTGCCAATAGCCATTCAGTTCCTACCTGGTCGCAGGCGGCTTCATTCTTAGCAGCTTCTATTTCCTTCACCAGCTCCAGCGGTATCTCTACATTAAATACTGAGGGTATCATACTCAGCTGGCGTTTAGATGATACAGGTTTTAACCCGGTAAGTATAGGTACATCTATACCATTTTCCCTGCAGCGCTTTACAAAATTGTAATAGTGCTCATTGCGGAAGAACATTTGTGTAGTAATGTAATGGGCTCCCAGGTCTATCTTCCTTTTCAGGTAATAGATATCTGTGTCCACATTGGGCGACTCAAAGTGTTTTTCGGGATAGCCTGCAACACCTATACAGAAATCGGTCTTCACACCATCCATTATCTCATCTTCCAGGTAGCGGCCGTTGTTCAGGTCTATCATTTGCTTCACCAGGTCATCTGCATAGCGGTGGCCCGTTGGGTGAGGAGTAAAGAATTTTTCATTCGCTGCGGCATCGCCACGAAGCGCGAGCACATTTTTGATGCCCAGGAAGTTAAGATCTATCAGGGCATTCTCCGTTTCCTCTTTGCTAAAGCCTCCGCATATAAGATGCGGAATGGCCTCTACCTCGTATTTATTCATCAGTGCAGCACAGATGCCAACCGTACCCGGCCTTTTGCGTATTTCCACGCGCTCAAAATTGCCGTTCGCCATTTTTTTAAATGCCTGCTCAGCCCTGTGGTAGGTAACATTAATAAATGAAGGCTTGAACTCCATTAATGGATCAAGTGTGGTATATATCGATTCGATACTCTTTCCCTTGGTTGGGGGGAGTATCTCAAAGGAGATGATAGGCTTTTTCGCTTCAGCTAGTTTGTCCGTGAGTTTCATATAAGATGGGCAAAAATAGCGTACAGAGCCCAATTATTCTGTATATACCACATCTTACCGCTATCTATAAACCTTTATTAACTATAAGGGCAATATGCAAAGGTTAGAGGGCGTTTGCTATTTTTGCGCTAAAGGACGCCAGTTTTTGAGAATACATACACATTCGCTCGTAAAGCAGTATCGCAACAGGACCGTGGTAAACCATGTATCCTTCGAGGTGAAGCAGGGTGAGATCGTTGGTCTGCTCGGTCCTAATGGTGCCGGTAAGACCACTTCCTTCTATATGGTGGTGGGCCTGGTAAAACCCGATGAAGGCGAGGTGTTTCTCGACGATCTTAATATCACAAAACTGCCTATGTATAAGCGGGCCCAGATGGGCATTGGCTACCTTCCACAGGAGGCGTCTATCTTCCGCAAGCTCTCCGTCCAGGACAACATTATGGCGGTACTGGAAATGACCAAGCTGACCAAAGGCGAACGTGAGCATAAGCTGGAAGAATTGCTGGACGAGTTCCACCTCCACCATGTGCGGGAAAGCCCCGGCGATGTGGTAAGCGGTGGCGAGCGCAGGCGTACGGAAATAGCCCGCGCCCTTGCCGTGAACCCTAAATTTATTCTTCTCGATGAACCCTTTGCCGGCATTGACCCCATTGCCGTAGAGGATATACAGAGCATTGTGGCACGCCTTAAGTTCAGGAACATAGGCATTCTCATCACCGACCACAACGTGCAGGAGACCCTTTCTATCACCGACAGGGCCTACCTGCTTTTTGAGGGCAAGATCCTGAAAGCGGGCGTAGCCGAAGAGCTGGCGGCCGACGAACAGGTAAGGAAAGTATACCTGGGCCAGAACTTCGTATTGCAAAGAAAAAATTACGGACAGGCACAACAATCGGATTCAAATTCGTAGATTAGTGAGGGTATAAGGGCCTCTGGAACAATTTTAGGGAATAACAGCGTAGCTAAAGATCACACATGAGTATCATCAGCCCGGCCATAAAAGGATATATGAAACTGCGCCAGAGCGCAATAGACGGTTTCATGCTCCATCCTCACGATACCCAATGGCAGGTGTTCAATGATCTTATCGGCTCCGCCCAGTTTACTGAATTCGGTAAAAAATACGGCTTCGACAAAATAAACACGGTCTCCGACTTTAAAAAGGCAGTACCCGTTAGTGATTACGAAGGCCTGAAGCCATACATACACCGGATTATGGAAGGGGAGCAGAACCTGCTCTGGCCTTCTCCCATTACCTGGTTCGCTAAAAGCAGTGGTACCACCAGCGATAAGAGCAAGTTTATACCGGTAAGTAAGGAGTCGCTGGACGATAACCATTTCAAGGCAGGTAAGGATATTCTTTCGCTTTACTTAAAACAGTATCCCCAGTCCAATTTCATGTCGGGCAAAAGCCTTACCATTGGTGGCAGTCACCAGGTAAGCCAGCTCAATGCGGAATCATTCTACGGCGACCTCAGCGCGGTGATGTTGCAGAACCTGCCAATGTATATACAGGCCGTACGCGCGCCCGAGCTTTCCATCGCCCTCATGGACGAATGGGAGCAGAAAATAGAAATGATTGCCCGCACTACCATGGAGGAGGAGATAACATCTATAGCAGGTGTTCCCACATGGACTATGGTGCTGATAAAAAGGATACTGGAAATAGCCGGAACCGATAATCTCCTGCACGTATGGCCCGACCTGGAGCTCTATATGCATGGCGGTGTAAGCTTCACCCCATACCGTAAGCAGTTTGAGAAGTATATACCGTCAAGAGGTATGCACTACTGGGAGACCTACAACGCATCTGAAGGTTTCTTCGCTATGCAGGATAGCACCGACTCAGACGGTATGATCCTGATGCTGAACCACGGCATCTACTTTGAGTTCATGCCGATGGATGAATTCGGCAAAGAAAATCCTGAAACGCTGGAACTGAAAGATGTGGAGGTGGGAAGGAACTACGCCTTAGTCATCAGCACCAACGGAGGACTTTGGCGATATTTGGTAGGCGATACAATTAAGTTTACCAGTGTAGAGCCATATCGCATCAAGGTAAGCGGCAGGCTGAAGCATTATATCAATGCCTTTGGCGAAGAGGTAATAGTAGACAATACTGACCAGGCAATAGCCCGTGCCTGTGCAGAAACCGGTGCCGTGGTGAATGACTACTCTGCTGCGCCTGTATACATGTCAGGAGAGAGCAATGGAGCGCATGAATGGATCATAGAATTTGAGCACCTGCCGTGCCCGCTGGATACCTTTATAACCGTGCTGGACAAGCATCTACAGCAAATCAACTCTGACTATGAGGCTAAGCGCCATAAGGATATAGCGCTACGTATGCCTATTGTTCACCGTATGCCGATGGGAGGTTTTAACAGCTGGCTGAAGGATAAAGGCAAGCTGGGCGGCCAACACAAGGTTCCCCGCCTGTGCAATGAGCGTAAGTTCATAGAAGAAATGATGCCTTATACGAAGCTTGCGTAATAAGTCAAAATTCAAAAGTCAAAACCAAAATTTCCTTGCTGGTAGCGGGTTTTAGCCTCTGGATGGGCTCTTTAACTGCGTAATAAAATAAACTAAAGACAGCACCAGGAAAATGATATTTACCACGCGTGCGAAGGGCGGCGCACCCTCCGGCCAGGCCTGGCCAAGTAAAACCACGGCGTTCAAAACAAGAAGAAAAACTATATATAGTTTTTTCATGTGTTGTGATTTTCTGTTCTAAATATAGGGTTGCATTTTTTTTTGTGGATAACTTCTTTGCACTTTTTTTATACTTTTTTTGCAAAATTTTTCAAATACTTCGAAAAGGAATGAAGAACCGGCAATGGTCGGGATCAGCTCTGAAAGAATGAAAATAAAAAGAGCTGCTTCTTCAAAAAAGCAGCTCTTTTTTATAATACTACGACGATCATCGTTTTATCAATATACTTTCTGATAGCCGTGTGTCTTTACCGGAAAGTACCACGTTGTAGACGCCGGTGCTGATGCCTGCAGGTAAGATGAAATCGATAGTCGTGTTTTTGCCATCATGATTGAGTGGACGGCTATAGATCAACTGGCCGTTGCTGCTGTAAAGGCTGAGTGTATAGCTGCCTTTTTGCAGAGCGTGAATGCTTAACTGAGAGCCGCTGCCTGTAATGGGATTAGGATATACTGAGATGTGACCGGATTGCAATTGCTTATTGAGCATCTTAACCGAAACCGGGGTGTCGATGGCATAGCGCCACAGATCATTCATATAAGATACCCCGCTCACTCCCAATCCTTCGCCGCCGAACATCCATACTACTCCAGTTGAGTCTGCCCAGCTCATAGCATTAACCCTGCCGCCTGGAATGTTTGCAGGCGCCGGTGTGCCCAGGATGCCATATGTGGCCAGTGGGTCGGCCATATTGCTGCCGTCCAGCCAGGTCCATTCGTTGCTGCTTATGTTGTACTTCCATACATCATTGGTGCGGCCGGCAGGTATGGCTGAAGGCCATGCGAAGCCGCCTATCATGCAGAGGTTATTAGAAGTATCTACCCAGCTGACAGCAGAGCCTCTTGAGCCTGGGAGATTGGTAGCGGCAGCTACACCGATAGTGCCATACACGCCGTAGTGTCCCGGAGTTTTATCGCCTTTCATCCAAGCCCATTGGTTTGACGTAACATCATATTTCCAGAGGTCGTTGAGCATACCGACAGCGCCTGTCTCGCCGAAACCGAAACCGCCAAACAACCAGAAGTTGCCTGAAGTGTCGGTCCATGAAACGGCGCCATTCCTTGCACCGGGTTTATTGGCCGGAGCCGCAGTACCCTGTGTGCCATATACACCGAACTGGTCGATGATATTATCCCCGTGCATCCAGGTCCATTCGTTGGTGGAAACATCATATTTCCAGAGATCATTCAGTTCGCTTTCAGTAGTTCCGATGTCAATTCCGAAACCGCCGAACATCCACAAATTGCCGTTGCCGTCTTTCCAGGTAGCAGCAAGGACGCGTGCACCGGGTTGATTGGCTGGAGCCGGGGTGCCAAGAGTGCCATAAATACCGGGCAGATCGACAATGTCATCACCCCTCATCCATGTCCATTGGTCGGCAGTGATATCATATTTCCAGAGATCGTTGCGGTTGCCCAGGTTGCCACCGTTGGCGTCGCCGCCGTACAACCATAAATTTCCTGAGTTATCCTTCCAGCCCGCAGCATGGCTTCTGGCGCCGGGCTTGTTGCCGGGCGCCATTACTCCCAGGGTACCATGGACACCTACCTGGCCGGCGATATTATCGCCATTCATCCAGGCCCACTGGCCGGTAGCAACATCATACTTCCAAAGATCATTCAACTTGCCCATAAGGATGTCTGAGGCCACACCCTGGCCTCCGAATAGCCAGAGGTTACCGGCATTGTCCTTCCATGTAGTACCCGAGAGCCTGGCTGAAGGTGTATTGGCAGGGGCTGATGTACCCAGTGCGCCATAGACGCCGGGATCTGCCTGTCCCCTGTCTCCGTCCACCCATGTCCAGTTACTTGCACCGACATCATATTTCCACATATCGCTGGAGTAATCGTCCCCCCCTGCAGCCATTAAACCTTCTCCCCCAAAGAGCCATAAGTTGCCCGAGACATCGATCCAGCCACCAAAC
>DASPNB010000115.1:0-2576 GCA_035626755.1 Flavipsychrobacter sp. | reverse complement strand
GTTTATTATTAGAGAAATGGCTTTTTACTCTTTTGAAAATATTGACAGCCTTGCCGACATAAATGACCTTGCCTTTCAGGTTGTAGAAATAATATACTCCCGGGCACTTGGGTAAATTATCCAGTTGCTCAACGGGCAAATGCGGCGGTATATATTGCTCGCGATTGCGGCCTTTGAGCATGGCAGATATCACATCTTTGTCGTCCCGCTCCACGAGCATAGAGAATATCTGTGCTGTAGCCAGGGCATCGCCGCCTGCGCGGTGGTGATTGGTCAGGTTAATATTGAGCTGGTGGCAAAGTTTACCGAGGCTGTATCCATAAAGACCGGGCATGATCTTGCGGCTGAGGCGAACGGTGCAAAGCTTCTTTGCGTCGAATTTGTATCCTGCATCATCAAGATGATGCTTCAGAAAGGAGTAGTCGAAATTGACGTTGTGCGCTACAAAGATCTTATCCTGCAGCATTTCAAATACCTTGGGAGCTACCTGCTCAAACGAAGGAGCATGGGCAACCATCGCTTCATTGATGCCTGTAAGATTTTGGATAAAATATGGAATAGGCTGGCCTGGGTTTACCAGGGTTTCGTAGAAATCAAGCACCTCTTTGCCATTGTGAATGACGATGGCAATTTCCGTTATACCGTTTCCGGCGGCATAACTTCCCGTGGTTTCTATATCGACTATGGCGTATAACATGTTTCTGAACCGGAACTGGGGAGATTAATGGATTAACCGTGTTCTCCTTTATCCCGGATTATTGCTGCAAAGGTACGAGGGTTTGAGCTGAGGAAAAGGTACAAAAAATCCCTCCCGGCTAGCCGGGAGGGATCAGAATAACTTATACACATTATTATTGCATTCCGCTGACAGAAGAATGGTAGCTCTTGCCGGTCAGGTCATCAACCATTGGAGAACATTCCATAACGCCGCCGACATTCTGAACCCATTTTGGCCTGCCTGTTACCAGGTCGAGCGCGTAAAGGAACTTATCGTGGCTGCCGCAGTACAGTATACCGTCATACAGTACAGGAGAAGATTTTACCAGGCCATAAGTTTTGTAAGCCCATCTTTTCTGACCGTTGAGGATATTAATTGCGTAAATATTGTAGTCGTAGCTGCCCACATAGACGATATTATCCATAGCAGTGGGTGAAGAACGGATGCGATCTCCCGTAAGGTATGGCTGAGCCCAGCGATGCAGGCCGGTTGCGGTATCTACACAGTAGAATTTGCTGTCGTCGCTGCCGAAAAGGACGCTGCCACCGTAGACCAGGGGCGAGCTATAGATCGGTTCGCCCGTAGTAAATGTCCATTTAAGCGTGCCGCTGTTGCCATAGATGGCGTGCATCTTTTTGTCACCTTTGTTGCCCGCGAAGATGAACTTCCCGCTGGCTACCGGAGCTGAATGGAATTCGTTTCCTGCACCTGCATCGTAAGTCCAGTTGAACCATGCATCTAGTGCGCGGATGCTGTATATCTTGCCATCAAGAGAGCCGAATATCAGGTTGTTGGTACCGGTTGAATCCTTATAAATGGTGGGAGAAGAAATCAAGTCGCCACCGGCTGTATATGTCCATTTAATAGCATCGTTTTCCAGGCAATACATGGTGTCGTTGGTGGTAGGCACGTAGAGGAGCTTATCAAACACGATAGGAGTACCAATAATTGCTGCGTTGGGGAAATGGATGGTTTTTTCCAGGTAGCCACGCTTAGCGTTGATCTTGAACAGAGTGCCATCAATACCACCGATATAAACAAACGTATCGAGCAGGACCGGAGAAGCCTTTACTTCTACATCAATGAAGAGTTCCCAGTGTTTTATGCCTGTTTTGGGGTCAAAAGCGTACACAAACTGGTTGTCGCTGCTGATAAAAACGGAAGGATCAAAAGTTTCGGGCAGGGGTTCGTCACCACTGCTTTTCTTTTCACAAGAAGCTGTAAATAAGGCAGCGCTAACACTTATAGCCAATAAGGCCTTTTTCCAGAAGTATGACATGGTCTGAAATTACGAAAATATATTGCAAAATAGCTATTTCGGACGTGTGTTGCAATAGGTTACAATAAAAATCCGGTCCTGTAAATAAGACCGGATTGTATCAAAATCAGTTGGTTTAACCCTAGGCTACAGCCGACATTTTCTCTTTCTGGCGTTTTACCTGGTTGACCATTGCATCGAAAGCAAAGCCGAATGACTCTTCAAAGGTCTTGCTGGCGTGCTTTACGAAGAAAGAATGCCTTGGAACATGCACCTTAATTTCCGCTATTTTATCCTTTATCTGGTGCGACAGGTTGTCGAGCTTGAGGTAGATCTCGATCGCGATAATGCGATCATGGAAGGTTTTCAGTTTTTCTACCTTAGAGTTTACGAGCTCTAGCAATTTACTGTCGGCATCAAAGTGCACAGTTTGAATTTGCACGTTCATAAATAGACAATTTTAAGTTTAACAATATATATTACCCTTTCGGGTGATTTAATTTATGGATTTCTTTTAATTTATCGATGTTATTATGCGTATAAACTTGTGTGGCAGCAAGGCTGCTATGACCAAGCAGGTCTTTGATGGCCTGTATATTG
>DASPNB010000114.1:0-7543 GCA_035626755.1 Flavipsychrobacter sp. | reverse complement strand
AGATTCGCGTTAGTATTATCTCCTGAGATCTTGATGATATAGGTGGTATCTCCCTGGTATGCAGTAACCGGACTATTATCAGACGCCTTGCGCACGTCAATAGCGATGGTAGTGGTGCCGGCTGTAGAAGTATGACAACCTGCCT
The DNA here is from genome assembly GCA_035626755.1 of Flavipsychrobacter sp. Taxonomy (GTDB): domain Bacteria; phylum Bacteroidota; class Bacteroidia; order Chitinophagales; family Chitinophagaceae; genus MKUN01. The sequence continues at coordinate 7,398 of DASPNB010000114.1, read as the reverse complement.
GTGCGCATGTAGCCGAGCTTCCTGGGCCGCCGGAGTAATTGGAGTCGGCATAATGAGCAGGCCCTTGTTCATAACTCATAGTAAGTGCGGCAAAAAGAACGATAGAGCTCGTAAAAAGTAGAATTTTTTTCTTCATAAAATAAGCGTTTGATATTGAATTTAAAACTAAACTATGACATTTTCCTGACAAATGCCTCTTCATGCAAAATATCAAAAACTTACGTACCTATTGTTTCTCCCGGTACCGAAGCGGGAAAACTGCAAGATAAAACGGGCTATATGTGAGGCACAGCCTATCTTTGCAGCGCTATGGGGCATAAAAAATTAATACGTTTCAAGGCTATAGGTACTTTTCCCAATGTACTGGAAAAGCCGGAGGGCGTAAAAGGAAGGTGGAACGAGATATTCAGCAATGATAATCCGATCACGCTGGAGCTGGCCTGCGGAAAAGGCGAGTACAGTGTAGGGTTGGGCAGGGAGCACAAAGACAGGAACTTTATAGGAGTAGATATAAAAGGGAACCGCCTGTACGCAGGCGCCAAAATAGCGCTGAACGAACCGATACCCAATGTGCGGTTCCTGCGTGCTGAGATAGGGCATATCCGGGACCATTTTGCGGATGGAGAAGTCTCGGAAATATGGATCATTTTCCCCGATCCTTACCTGCGCGATTCCAAAGCCAAGAACAGGCTTACCCATCCGCGCTTCCTGCACCTGTACCAGAAGATATTGAAACCCGGCGCCACCATTAACCTGAAAACCGACTCCAAAGAACTCTACGACTTTACCAAAGAGACAATAGCTGAGGAAGGCTGCCATTTAAAAGAAGACATAGTGGATATTTACGGCAAGGGTAAGGCTACAGGCGCCCTGGCCATACAGACCTTCTACGAAAAAATGCACCTGGCCGAGGGGCGGACTATCTATTTTATTTCTTTCCAGCTTCCCGAAAAAGAGATAATATTACCTGAGCGTTATCGTAAAAATACAGAGCTGGTTGGAAGAGGCTGAGGACTACTATTTACTGCCCGACGGCAGGCTGGTATTTACCGCGGCTTACCTCCTGAAAAGGGGATACTGCTGCGGCAGCGGCTGCCTTAACTGTCCTTACGAGTACGAAAACGTGAAAGAGCCGACCCGCACGATCCTGCTGGAAAAACGAAGCAATGAAAAAGACGCAGAACAATAAGGAAAGCATCTACGATGTTATATATGATGTGGTGCGTGCCGTACCCAAAGGCAGGGTGACGAGCTATGGCGCCGTAGCTGCAGCTATAGGTGTGGCATCGGGGGCCAGGGTAGTGGGCTATGCCATGAACAACTGCTCCGGTGTAAAACCCAAAGTGCCTGCACACAGGGTGGTGAACAGGAACGGCATGCTGACGGGAAAACATCACTTTGAAACACCGACCCAAATGGAAGAGCTGCTAAAAAAGGAGGGGATAAAGGTAAAAGAGGACAAAGTGATGGACTTTGAAAAATTATTCTGGGAGCCGATAAAAGAACTTGGTTTATAGTAGGAATAGTTTTTGTTTTACAGTAAATAAGATACTAAGACAATATATGATGGCTAATGATGGCAGTGCTGGGAAACGGTTTTGTGTACTTTTACTTCTTGTTTTTTTTACCATTAGTTTTTCCGAATCCTGTAAACGCCGAGTAAAGGAAGGATCTAAAAAGGAATTTGAATCGACGGACTATATAGATGTGGATGTATTCGGTGATACCCTGCAATCTTTACTAAAACCAGCCGATAGTATTGCTGCCACAAAGATCGGTGACATCTCCAATAACCTCAACCTTGTTTACCACCTTACCAACTATGCCCCGGTATGGATGAATGGCAAAGGCATATCAAAAGCTGCCGATGAGTTTATTGCTGAGGTGGAAGGTATTTCTGCTGATGGCATTAGCCCTGAACGCTATCATTTCCTTGCGCTTAAAAATGAACTGAGAAAGCTCAGGAACAACAAAAGTCCGGAACTGAAAAAACTCATTGCTTTTGATACAGCCATGACGCGTAGCTACCTGACGGTAGCGAAAGAACTGCTGCTGGGAACGGTGAAAATAAAAAAGGCTGATTCGCTGTGGTTTGCCAGTAATGACTCAAGCTGGGCTGCTCCCGTTACGCTCGCGTCTGAGCTTGGTTTGAATGATAAATACCCTACGCTCGATTCTTATAGGAGTAAACTGCCGACCTATACGCTGCTAAGGGAAGAGTATAAGCGATACAGGGAACTGCAGAGAGATTCGAGCCTGCTTGCAGCACTCGCGGTGCTGAGGGAAGTAAAGAATACCCGTGAGCTGGACTCTATGCAGGAAGCTTCACTGAAGACCGCTATCACAAGTATCCTTCCATGGGCAAAAACATCTGCTGCTGATTCTGCGGATGAAAAAACACAATTAGTAAAAGCCTTTCAGGAGTATGCCCATGTAAAGCCAACCGGTAAGCTGGACACCAGCACCTTAAAAAAACTGGTAAGGCAGCCTTACCAAATAAGTGATATTCTTCGCGCCAATATGGAACGTATCCGCTGGATAAGACAGGAGATGCCACCAACATACATAATAGTAAATGTGCCCCTGGCTGAACTGTTCTTTCATAGAGATGGAGCTGAAGTAATGCATATGAATACTGTAGTTGGTAAGCCATCGCGCCAGACGCCTGCGCTGAATGCAGAAATGGCTAATGTGGTGATCAACCCGGCATGGGGCGTGCCTCCTACGATCCTTAAGAAGGATGTTGGTCCCGGTATAGGCAAGAGCGGAGCAGCCTACCTGCGCAAGAAAGGACTGCAGGCTTTTGACCGTAAAGGAAACAGGGTAGATGCTACAGCAATAGATATGAGCAACTACAAGCGCTACCAGTACCGTCAGCCGCCGGGTCATGATAATGCGTTGGGTTATGTAAAATTCAACCTGCCTAACAAATGGGACATCTACCTGCACGATACTCCGCACAGGGAGGATTTTCCGCAACGCTACAGGGCGAAAAGCTCAGGCTGCATACGCGTAGAGAAGCCTAAGGAAATGGCCATATATATATTGTCTGAGATAGAGGATAAGAAGTTCACCATGGGTAAGCTCGACACCATGATCAAGACACACAGAACCAACTGGCAGGTGCTGAAGAACAAGATACCTGTGCACGTGGTTTATCTCACTGCTTTTGAATCGCGGGACAATGCCCATATCCGTCTTGCCGACGACGTTTATAAGCGCGACGGCAAACTGATAGATATGCTCAACAGCTTATAATACCTGCACTATCAGGAATTTCAGGTATTGGGTGGTAGGTATATGCCACACAATAGGGTGATCTGAAGCCTGGGTCTGCCAACTTACCTGCCGTAGTTTTCTTTTAGCATCCTTTGCCGCCATTTCTATTGTCTTGAGGAAAAGATCAGGTGGAACAAGATTGGTGCAGGAAGCAGTCACCAGGAAGCCCCCCGGTTTGGTAAGACGCATACCGCGAAGGTTGATCTCCTTATAGCCTGTAATCGCCTTTTGAATATTCTCCCTGCTCTTGGTAAATGCAGGAGGGTCAAGCATTACTACATCATACTTCCTGCCATCCTTTACCCATTGCTTCAGCACGTCGAACGCATTTACCGTTTCAAACTTGCATTTGTCTTCGAAGCCGTTGAGTTCCGCATTGCGCCTCGCTGTTTTTACAGCGTTCTCTGATATGTCCAGTCCCAATACATTTTTTGCACCGTAGTGGGCAGCGTGCATGGAGAAGGTGCCGGTATAGCAGAATGCTTCAAGTACTTCGGCGTCTTTTACTATATGTTGTATGGCTCTGCGATTGTCCTGCTGATCGAGGAAGTAGCCTGTTTTTTGTCCGTTCTCGATGTCTACGTGGAATTTCAATCCATTTTCATTCAGGATAATGTTAGTATCGAACGGTGCGGATAAAAAACCTTTCTGCTGTGCCAGGCCTTCCAGTTCACGTACTGGAACATCATTGCGCTCGTAGATGCCTTTGGGGCTGAATATTTTTTGGAGGGCATCTACTATGGCATCTTTCCATTTATCAATACCGAGGGCAAGTGTTTGAATAACTAAGTAGTCGTTGAACTTGTCGATAATAAGAGCGGGCAGGTTATCCGCTTCTCCGAATATGAGGCGGCAATTTTCTATGTATCCGATCTGCTGGCGGTATTCCCAGGCTTCCTTTATACGGTTGTAGAAAAATTGTTCGTCGACCGTTTCGCTTTTGTCGCGGGTTACCAGTCTTATCCTGATCTGTGAAGCGGGATTGTAATAACCCTTGCCTATAAACGAACCATTATATGAATAGACCTCAACAATATCTCCGGGTTCTGCCTCACCTTCGTTGTCACCCAGTTCGTTACCAAATATCCAGGGATGCCCGTTTACTACTCTGTCACCAACCTTTTTTCTCAGGAAAAATTTTGCCATGGCGCAAAAGTACTGAATCGCTGAAAAATGCCTGTATAAAGCTTATTTCACTATGGCAATATCACCTTTAAGGAGAATCCTCTGGCCGTTTCCGCAGAGGAACTGGACGTAATAGACGTAGATATTAGGCTCCAGCATTTTACCCTTGTAAGTGCCGTCCCAGCCAAAAAGCGGATCGTTAGCTACGAAGTTCCGTTGCTCGAAGATCTTTTCACCCCAACGGTCGTAGATGGTCATGTAGGAGATCATCATGGATATTCCGCTCTGGGGATAGAATATGTCATTGTTCCCATCAAGGTTAGGTGTAAAGCTATTGGGAAGGAAAACATCAGACTCTGCACATGAGGTGCGGATGTTAATATCATCAACAGCGGTACAACCGCCGTTGGCTACAGTAGCTACGTAACGAATGTCTTTTTCGATAAATGCAGTTGGGTCAGCGCAGTCATCGCAGCTCAGGTTGAAAGGAGGTGTCCAGGTGATGGAGATAGCATTGCTGGTGTCTGCATGCAGATCAATGCTGGCACCGCTCATCGCTTTGATATCGGGACCGAGGTCTACCTGGGGCATGGTGTGAACCGTTACCACCTGACTGAGCGTATCCGTATAGCAGTCGTTTTGCCTGATGGTTACAGTGTATACTGTAGTTTGATCGGGAGCAACAGTTGGGTTGAATATGGTATGATCGTTCATGGCCGTGGCAGGCGACCAGTTGTATTCTACTCCACCTTCGGCAAATAGCTGGGTGCTTTCGCCTGTGCAGATGTGTTTGTCTGCACCTACGGAGGTAGGTTGCTTTTCTATAACAGCCACGATAACATCATCGCTTGCCTGGCAACCATTAGCATCTGTGCCTGCAACCGTGTAGGTAGTAGTAATGGTTGGTGAGGCTACCGGATCAGCGCAGGCAGTGCAGGACAGTCCTGCTGCTGGTGACCAGAGATAGCTGTCGGCACCTGTGGCGTGCAACACAAGGATATCTTTACCCGGACAAAAGACAGTGTCATCACCTGCATCAACGATGGGAAGGGAATGGGGAGTAATAGCAACAGAAGCTGTTTGTGTGCAACCATTGTTGTCAGTAACTTTTACCCAATAGCCACCGGGAGGAAGGTTAGTTGCGGTGCCAGTGGTTTGAACAGGATTTGAGTTCCATGAATATGTATAAGGTATTACGCCTCCTGAGGCTGTTACTTCTGCAGAGCCCTGGGCTTCACCTACGCAGGAGGCGGTAAGAGCCTGGGCTGTAATTACAAGAGCAGTTGGTTCTGCAATAACAATACTTGCAGAGTCTGTGCAGCCATTGCTGTCTGTTACGATGACATAGTAGGAGCCTGCAGTGAGTGTGTTTTGCATGGCTGTAATACTGCTATTGCTCCACAGGTAGTTGTATGGTGTTGTACCACCAGTAACCGCTACCTCAGCTGATCCTGTAGCACCTCCATGGCAAAGCACATCGCTGCTGCTGGGAATGGAAGCATTTAATACTGCAGGTTCAGTTATCGTTACTGTAGTTGTTCCCTGGCAGTTGATGGCGTCGGTGACCGTAATAGTGTAAGTGCCGGCTGAGAGGTTGCTTATCGTATTGGTGGTTCCGCCATTGCTCCAACTGTAGGTATAAGGTGGTGTACCTGTGCTTACAGACACTGTAGTGGAACCATTATTCAGGCTGTGGCAGCTGATATTTGTGTGAATGGTATTGACTGTGAGGTTTGCTGATTGGGTAATAGAAACTGTTGCTGAGCCAGTGCAACCTAAAGCGTCTGTTACACTGACGCTATAAACTCCTGCACCCAGGTTAGAGGTTGTCTGTGTTATTTGTCCATTGCTCCAGCTGTAGGAATAAGGTGGAATACCTCCTGTTACTGTTGCTGTTGTCCAGCCATTGTTTTGTGAACAGGTAGCATTGGCAGAGCTGACAGCAATGTTGAGAGGAGAATTCTGAGTGATCGTCGCTTGTGCCGTATCAGTGCAGCCATTGGCGTCGGTAACTGTTACTGTATAAGAACCGGCGGTAACGTTATTGATCGAGGCTGTTGTAGAACCATTACTCCAGAGATAGGTATAAGGTGACGTACCTCCAGAAACAGAAGTGGTTGCAGAACCGGTACTTTGACCAGAACAGTTGATGTTGCTTCCTGAAGCTGAAGCAAGCAGTTGAGGAGGTTGGGTGATGTTGATACTAGCAGTACCAGCGCAGCCGTTTTGATCGGTGACTGTAACCGTATAAATACCGGAAGGGACATTGTTGATAGTGGGAGTGGTATTGCCATTGTTCCAGTTGTATGTGTAGGGTCCTGTGCCACCGGTGACAGTTGTAGTGGCTGAGCCTGTGCTTTGACCAAAGCAGTTCACGTTAGCAGAGGCGGAAAAGAAAACTGTGAGCGCAGTAGAAGTAGTTATAGCTATATGAACAGTATCTGTACAGCCTTTTGTATCGGTGGCAGTGACTGTGTAACTACCTGCACCCAGGTTCGTGGCGGATGTTCCATTACCACCGGTGGGCAACCAGGAATAAGTGTAGCCCGGTGTGCCACCCGATGCAGAAACAGTGGCGGAGCCAGTGGGCTGGCCGCAAAGAGCATTGTTAACAGACGTGGTTGTTAGATTCAGTTGTGGCGGTTGGGTTATTGTGACTGTAGCGGTGGCTGTGCAAAAATTAGCATCTGTAACAGTGACTGTGTATGAGCCTGCAGTTAAGCTTGTTGCAGTCTGCGTAGTTTGGCCGTTGCTCCATAGATAGGTATAGGGCGATTGGCCTCCGGAAACGTTGACTGTTGCAATGGTGGGCTGGCCAAAGCAGTTGATAGTAGAAGCTACGGCTGATACATTGAAGGGAGGCGGCTGTGTGATGGTCACACTTGTGGTCACGGCGCATCCGTTGGCGTCTGTAACAGTAACAGAATATGTACCTGCAGATAGGTTCGTTGCTATTTGAGTTGTCTGGCCATTTGACCATAAGTAGGTATAGGG
>DASPNB010000113.1:0-2401 GCA_035626755.1 Flavipsychrobacter sp. | reverse complement strand
TGTTTACCTGTCATATCGTATAATGCAAGGCTAACCGGTTGATTGAATTCCACTGTCACTTTTCCGCTCGTAGGATTCGGGTACACCGCTACGTTGTTCTGTTCGTTTACTGGTGCTACAAATGTCGGGTCTGATATCTTTACAGTGTAGTCCTCCATTTCGCCATGGTAGTCCAGGGGATCCGCAGGCACATCGCAGGACGTCGGCAATGTATGACCTGCGTCAGCACTCATTTTAGCAGTAGCCCGCAACCTTGTATAGCCCAATGGAGCTGTCATTGGCACCGTGAATGTTGCAGTATAGATCGTGCCCGGCGTATCCAGGTCGAAAGTAATAACTGTCTCACCTGCATCTACAAAATCCATGTCTTTATTATAGTCTATCCATACGCGGATGTTATTTCTTTCCGTCGGAAATACCACGGCGTCTACGCTGTGTATTATGCTAACAGTATAGGTCTGTCCCCTCATAAGTGTCGTAGTATCTGTTGTAACCGTTATAGGAGGTGACGACAGTGGATTTTCGACATTAGACGAAGTTCTGTTGATCGTATTCAGTTTGAAATTGGTAATACCAGGCTGATTCATACTATAAGAAGTACGGCCCGGAAGCATGCAATACTGCGCCTGTGATGCCGAAGCCAGGAATAAGGAAATAGCAGAAAGGATAAGTGTAGACGTTCTCATGCAAATTTATTTTTGTGGTTTCACCAAAATTATCTGCACGAGCTTTCAAAAGCGGATAATAAAAACTTAATAATGCTTAAAAGAAACTTAACGCCTGAACAAAGTGCCGACACGCCTAGCTACTAAGGTAAAAAAAGAGAAAGCTAATTATAGCAAGGCAAACTCCAAATCTCAATAACCAAACAGAGATGCTGCCCAGGATATGAGCACGGTTATACCTTCGCCCTATGAGCCAGAAAATCAAACCAAGTACACCTGCGGGAAAAGAGAAGAGAATATTCACCAGGTAAGTCCATACCCAGCAGGTAAGTGCAAACCAGGCAGAAAACACAAGGGAAGCGGAATAGAATATTACAGCTTTGGTTTTGTTCTCCATCAAGTTAAATATGAAATGCATAAAGCTACAAGAGCTGCCGCTAAGGTATTCAGAAAATTAACAGCGTCATTCTTAATCAGACCTCTTCGCTCCCAGATAGCACCAATAACGGAATCGGCAAGATTGCCCACGGTTCCTGCCAACACTATTGTCATGGCATTATGGCTTGTTCTGTAAAATGCAGCGTATACAAGTGCTATCATAAAGCTACCCAAAATGCCTATCAATATCCCCTCAAGGCTGACCACCCCATTCTCTCCCCTTGTATCCGGCCTTAAGCTGACAATATTATAAAAGCTCTTGCCGTACAGAGTGCCCAGTTCAGAGGATAAGGTGTCTGCTGCGGCCGAGGAAAATGAAGCAGCTATCATCAATACAAGCATTTCCCTGTATGGCGGCAACAGGTAAGCTAACATGCCGCAAATCGCAGCAAGGCCACCATTGGCAAAGACCTGCGAAGCCTTTCGCCTCCCCTTGTCATGCTCAGCGTAGCCCAGCGCTTCTTTCTTCCGCAGTCCCCAACGGGTAGCTAACGTTCCCGCTAAGAAGAACGTGCCAAGCATTGTGACACCACATAGTCCGGCGCCAAGGTAGATACATAGAGCCACCAGTCCGCCACTTATGCCACCGCTGACTGTTAGCTTCCGGCTCAGGATAGAAGTCACTACCAGAACGATCAGCACTAACAACAAACCAATATCTGCAAAGGACATTTTTAGAACAGCTAATTCATAAAAATAAAAAATCCGCCCATCAAGGCGGACCTTTTATTTATTTGTGTATGAAAATCAATCTTTCATTATCAGCACTTTCTTTGATATTGTTTCAACGCCGTTGGAGATAACCACGGTGTACTCTCCATTATATTCAGTTCTTACATCCAGGTAAGCAATGGTACTGCCCTGCAGCACCATCGACTTCTGCACCAGCCGGCCATTGATATCGTAAAGACGAACATCAAAATTTTCCTGCCTTACATTGGGCAACTGAACTGCAATTATATCACTGGCAGGATTAGGGAATATGTTCACCTTCATCTCTGCGAGTGATACACCATTCACCGCTGTAGGCGTGTAAGTAGTTACCGTTTCAGTTATTGAAGTTACCTTTTGCGCTACTTTGTTACCGTAGAATGTAGGGCCTACTACATATGGATAATACGAATTCCAGTCCTCATCTACAGTACAGAAGTAAGCATAAGTTCCAGCAGGATACTCCGGCGTTACACAGAAGCGGCCGTTGTGCACATCAAGGTAGTCGGAGCTTGTTGAGCTCACATACTCATAATCTTCCCGGAAGTAGCCGAGCGGATAAGTTCCATTTACCGCTGGCCCGTCGG
>DASPNB010000112.1:0-8731 GCA_035626755.1 Flavipsychrobacter sp. | reverse complement strand
GACACCCCGCCCCGGCTGAGCCTTCCTGGGAGCGGAAAACAGTGCGGGGAGTGTGGGGGAAAAGACGAAGAGACTCTATAGAGAGTCTCTTCTTTCATTAATCACACACAACTGAAAACAATCTTTCAATGTTTTTTCATAGTGATAGGATGACCTGTTAGAGTCTGTACCTATATTGTTGAAGCAACTGTTGTTGCTGTGCTTTCAAAGTTTCCTCAAGCTTTTTACATTTCTCTAATTTCCGGCTTTCACCTTTATTTTGAGAGATCTAAACTGCATTGAGGAAAGATCTTTTAGCGGTTGCCCTGGTTGCCTTGATTAGGCTTGTTACCTTGCTGACCACCTTGCTGGCCCTGTTGGCCCTGCTGACCCTGACGACCCAGTTCTTCAGAACCAGTGTTGCCGCTACGGCCTGTACCTTGCTGTTCAGTACCAGTGTTGGTGCGGTTACCCTGACGTCCACCTTCCAGTGATTCGTCTTCTTCTTCCTGGCCTTCCGACCTTTGGTTTCCGCCACGGTTTTCGTCAGTTACGCGACGCTGCAGATCATCTTCACGATCGAGGCGTCCTTGTTGCTGACCTTGTTGGCCTGAGCGAGATGATTGGTCCTGGCTTCCGCCGCGATTTTGGTTCTGTGAACCAAGGTTCCTGTTTTCTGACATAGTAATCTGAGTTTTAAAATGTGAATGTTTACTCTATATTTTTTAGAAAAGGTTCATTAGCAAGTTTTCATAATGATAGCTTTCACGGGTCTGTTTCATAGCTTGGTTATAGTTAGTTTCATAATGATCCGTTCGGGCTCATTTCGAATTGCGCATTCGTGTTAGTGTAATTAAAAACAGTGTGCCACAACTAACTGAGATATACTCTTTTACAGGCCGTAAGCTCTGCAGTAATAGCTCTGCTATTCTTAAGGGATAGCTATCTTTGCTTTATACTTATATTGTTTTTGGGATGCGTGATGTGAAGGTTTTGTTAGCTACGCTCAATTCGTGGAAGTGTAGAATTAACTGTTGACTATAGAAGCGGACACTACAAGAGGGCTGGGGAATTAGCACCTCAACAGCTCTGCACGAAAAAATGTAAATTGGAAACACATGACAGAAGGGGCCAAAGAGTTTAAGACAAGGTATATAGATATAAAGGGGTGCAGGGTGGCGTATATAGATGAGGGCGCGGGAACGCAGACTATAATCTTCATTCACGGGCTGGCAAACTATGCGCTTGGCTGGCAGAAAAACATAGATCAACTACGGGCGCAGTACAGGTGCATTGCGATAGATCTGCCGGGCAATGGATATTCGGCGGCGGGGGACTATGCTTATAGCATGAGCTTCTTTGCGGAGGTGGTGTATGAGTTTATAGGGAAGCTGCAGCTGGGTGTGGTTTGCCTGGCCGGGCACTCTATGGGCGGGCAGGTGGCTATGACTGTTGCGCTGAAGTATCCGCAAGGGGTGAGCAAGCTGGTGCTGTGTGCGCCCGCGGGATTTGAAGAGTTTAGTGAATGGGAAAGATCTGCGTACAAGACTACGTTGCAGCTGGCTGATATGTTTTCTACAGAAGCAAATAGCTTGAAGAAAACCCTGCAAATAAGTTTTTATCTTTTTCCTGAGCAGGCGAGGGGAATGGTGGAAGACCTGGTGGCGCTGCACCGGCGGTACCCGACAAAAAAGTATAAGGCCATGGTGGAAGCCTGTATAGATGGTATGCTGGATGAGCCTGTATATGACAGGCTGCAGGAGATAAAGCAACCCACACTGATCATATTTGGTGAAAGGGATGCACTGATACCTAACAAGCTATTGCATCACTTAAGCACTAAGCAACTGGCTGAGAAAGCCGCCGCCCGGTTCGCTGATGCAGAACTGCATATGATAGCGAAATGCGGGCACTTTGTGCAATGGGAGGAAGCAGAGGATGTGAATTATTATATAAGGAGGTTTTTGAACCGGGATTTTGGGGGATTAAAGGATTGACCGGGCTAGTTGGTTGAACGGAATTTAAAGACTCTCATTGCAAGAAAATTGTTTCCCGCAGACAAACGCTGAGAATAGGACATTGCGCTCTATATCTTTATTTCAGCTTCGTCATGGTTCGACTACGCTCACCACGACAATTTTAATAGGCTATTTCTTTATCAAAGGATATTTCATATCCAGTTTCTTAAGCGCGTCTCTGAGGGTTTTGGCGACGATGTGTGCTTTGTACCAGTTCTGGTCGGCGGGGACGATGTGCCAGGGAGGCTGGTTGCAGTGCTGAAATATTTCTTCGTAGTACTTAAGGTAGCGCTCGCGGTGATTGGTTTCTTTTTCGTCGCGGGGATTGTATTTCCACATTTTGGCGGGGTTCTTCATGCGCTCAGCGAGTCGCCCGGCCTGTTCTTCTTTTGATACGTGGAGATAGAACTTAAGGATGCGGGTATTGTTGTGGGTTTGGAGCAAGGATTCAAAATCGTTTATTGCCTGCATCTTTTTTTTCGCTGTCTCGTCGTCGATCATTTCATGTACGCGGGTGACGAGAACATCTTCGTAGTGAGAGCGGTTGAATATTTTGATGGTTCCCTTTGCCGGTGCCGCCTTGTGTATGCGCCAAAGGAAATCGTGCGAACGTTCTTCTTCTGTTGGTACTTTAAAAGAGCTAATGGAAATTCCGTGGGGGTTAATACCGGTAAAAATATCTTTGATGAGTCCGTCTTTGCCACTGGCGTCCATGCCCTGGAGGATAATGAGCACGGAGTATTTGGCAGAAGCGTAGAGGAGGTTCTGGAGTTCATCCAGTTCTTTGATGATCTTTTGGGTTTCAGCTTTGGTTTCTTCTTTGCTGAAGCCTTTCGGGGCACGGGTGTTAATATCGGCGAGTTTTTGCATGGTGTGTATTGCTGGTGCTTGCTTAAAGGACATCCCCCTGGCCCCCTTCGCCAACGCACAGCGGCTCTCGCACAAAGGGGGAAGGGTTACCCGGTTACCTGATAGCTGCCAGGTCTACTGTCAGCTTGCGGTAAGATTTAATAAAGATCACGCCAAGATTTTTGTAAGGGGGTACGTAGTCGTCGAACCTTTCCTTAAGTGCTGCACCGCCCTTCATCATTTGTTCTGCTTCTGCCCAGACGTTGATCCAGTTGATGTCCTGGCCGGCAAGCAGTCTTTTGTTGATCACCTTAATGATGGCATCGTTGATAACGGCCATACCCGTTTGCTTGGAAGAGATGATGTGTGCATCAGGGGCATGGTTCAGCACCACGCCAAGGTTGTGGTAACCCCCACAGGAGCCGAGCATTACTATTTTGTTCTCCTTAGCCAGGCGCTCCATAGTGAGCGGCAGGTGGTAACTATGTCCGCGGTGGACGATATAGGTAGGGTGGATATCGTTGGTATTGAGATAAGTATTCAGTTCTTTCTGTGCTTCTTCGTCGCCGGGCTCGGGTATAGGGTTATTGGCGTAGATCACTACCTTCTTGCCTTTGATAGATGAAATAGTTGTCCACTGTTTTTCAACGTTCACTTTCCAGTTGCCATCGCGGAAGTTGCCCATGAAACTGTTGTAGGACATCTTTCCGTCCTCATCACCGTAGAAGTAGACTTGCCCATATACAATGCCTGAATCGTTCACCAGGCTGCTATACGGAACGAGGTTAACGGGAGGCAGGTTCAATATCTGGCTCTGGCGGATCACTTCGTCCTGTGAGCTGAGCGCTTTCGATCCATCGAAGATGGCAGCCATCAGGCCATATACAACCATGCCTTTGCGGCTGCGAGATTTGTAAGCCAATTCGTAGTTATCTTTTACGCGGTTGCGCAGGAAGACAGCAAGGGCAGAATCGCGGATGCTACCAAAGGCATCGGCCACGTCTACGGCATCTTCCAAATCGTTATCGTCACCTTTGTCAAGGCCGGCAATGAAGCTGCTCATGAGCTTGGTCTTTTCATCAATTTCCATTGTGGCAAGGAAATCGCCGAGGGTGTTGTAGCCGGCACACATTCTTATGAACGTGCGGAATTTATCATGATGTATGCTATCGAGGAATTCATTGCCCTTTGTTGGCTTCATGCGTTCCAGCATGCGCTTGAAAGTACCTGTGAAGCTGGAAGTATATATCTCGTCCTGGCCGTAGATCATCAGGTAGTAGAGGGTTTGAGGCCCCATCTTCTCGATGCACCTGAAGCGCTTTGCGTCGGGTTCATCGTGGAGGTCATTCATTTCGCGCACGTAGCGCAGACCGGTATAGGCCAGCTCGCTGGTGTAGGTAGCGCGGCCGAGCGTATCGTTCTCTATTTTAAGGCGGACAAGATTCTGGTAATACACATCAGGATTGGAGGCGATGCTGTCAGCCTGCTCAATAGTCATTCTGCCGGTGTGGATGTCGCCGAGGAAGGAAAGGGTCTTAAGTGGTGTCTTCGAATTATCGGTAATGTTCACTATGCTCCTTACCAGCGGATCGTCGCAATTGCGCACAGCGGTGAGCAGGTCGAAGTTGGTAGAGGAGGCGTAAGTGTATATGGCATTGGGCACAATGCGTGCAGCTGACCTGATGATCTCGCAGGCAAATGGTTCTTTGGCAAACTCATTCAGGCGTTTGATCATCACCTGCGGGTGCTGCCTGCCTACTTCGGCGAAAACATAGGCACGGGTAGCGGGAATGTCTTCCAGTATCTTCTCACTGTTGGCGAGGGTGTACATGTTGGCATTGGCGCGCGTATAAGCATCCAGCCGGCCTTCGTGGCTGGCAATGATGAGCTCGCGCATATTGGCGAGTATTTTACGATACCTGGCCGGTTCTACCAGCATGTCCTGGTTATACTTTGTAGCCATAATGTATACGGCAGAGAGATACCGGATCTTCATCTGGTTCTCTATTGAGGGATTGTTGCTGACAGGCAGGTTTTCAATCATTACCTGGAGGCGGTCAATATCCTTTAGTATACTGCGGGTGAGGGAATTGGTAAGCGCAGTGTCATCGGAATAGTAGATAATGCCATCCACCGAACCATCTGATACATCGGCACGGCGTTGTTCCTTATCTATCTTGTTGTGGAATACCTGCCTTTGGGTAGGTATCATGGGGTCTATGATAGAATCGAGATCATAGACGTTGACGGTTTTCTTAGGTTCGTCTTTTTTCTTTTTAAATATCCCGAACTGTGCAGAAGAGTCTGCGGCGGCCAGGGAGCATATTATAAATAGTACAGAAGCAGCAAATTGCGATCTACGCATGTATCTTTCCTTTCTTTATCCGTTTAAGCAAAAATAAGGGCTTTTGACCGCCCTGCCTTGACAACTGAGTTAAATATAGACCTGAACCACGATTTACATGATTTTTTAAGATTTACGACGTCTCTTTTTGAAAAAGCGGTGTAAATATCAAAACAAAATCAATAAGTTATAAGCCTTAACGAAAGAAAGTGCAAAAATCGTACCCGGCAGGTTTAGCGTGTATACTTTACAAGTACGTTGTTGGTAACGATTCTTTTGCCGCCGGATGCAGAGACCATTACGTTGTCAATAAATAAAATCCCGCTTTTGCCTCCCATATCCCTGAGAGAATTCATTATCCGTGGACTGAGTTTGTCACCGGCAATCGTAAAGGGACCGACCAGGTCGGCAGGTTGAGCGGGCAAAAAACTAATGAAGAAAGAGTCGACGTGGTAGCTTTTGTTGTCAAGAATGATCTTTGGATTGGCGAGTATCTGCTCAATGGTGCCTGAGTGGATATTTTTCTCATCATGGGGTAAGGCGCCGAAGGAAGCTTTGATTTCTGACTGGGCAGAGCCTGCACTTGCAATGAGCAAAAATACAACGAGAGTAATGATTTTTTTCATTGGTTACCTGTAATTGACAGTAATGGAGTTTACACCTCTTGTTCGTCCGTCGGGTCCTTTGACCCTTATCTCTTCCACGTAAACAGTGCCCAGGCCAAAGGCATTCCTGCTGAGCATTTCTTTCATTTCGGCTGTATACTCCCCACGTTTATTGCACAGGGGACCATAAACTTCCATACGTTCCCGGTTTTCTAAACTCAGGCAGAAGTGAGTAATTGTAAAGCCTTCTACATTTTTGATGGTTGGCGGGTTCTCCAGTATCTCCGGTATGGTAAGAGTGGGGTAGGCTTTTTTTCCATCAACATATACGCGGCCAACATTTCCGAGTACTGCGACGGGATCTTCTGTTTGCGTCAATTGTGCGGATACGGCGCAGGGTAGTAATAACAACAAAGCTGCGAGTGCGATAATTTTTTTCATTCTATCTGAAATTGACCGTAATAGAATTTAAACTGCGTACCCGGCCGTCGGGTCCCCTGGCCCTTATCATTTCTATGTATACAGTTCCCAATCCATAGGCATATTTCTTAAATGCTTCTTTCATTTCTTCTGTATACTGTGCGGTCTTAGAAGTGTAGTGGCCATGATATTCAAGGTTTTCGGAAGTGTAAAATCCAAGGTCGAAACTGGTAATGGTCCAGCCTTGTGTATTTTTTATTTTCGGTGGATTGGCTAGTATTTCAGGAATAGTAAGGGTAGGGTAACCTGGCGTGCCGTCAATTTTTACGGGTAGTATATCCCCAAGCACAATGATCGGGTCTTCCGTGTTCAGAAGCTGCGCAAACAGGGCACCCGGTATAAGCAGCAAAATAGCCAAGGGTACTTTTCTCATCACAACGCGTTTTAGATATATCTAAATATACATAAAAGCTCCTGCCACCGTAGAAGTATGGGGTAAACACCAAATATATTGTGGTGAATAGATTGCCTAGTGCAACTGGTAGCCTACGGCCTGTGCCTCGAAGCTGGGGTAGAGGGTAAAGCCTGCCATGAACTCATTCACTTCTCCTTTTACAGTTTGTATCAGGCTCTCATTGTCCGGCGACATAAGGACGCGATCCAGCCAGGTAACGATCTGCGACATGTGCTCCTCTTTCAGTCCGCGGGTAGTAACCGCCGGCACACCTACGCGGATGCCCGAGGTGACGAAAGGTGATTTATCATCGTAGGGAACCATGTTTTTATTAAGCGTGATGTCGGCTTCTACCAGGGTGTTCTCCGCTTTCTTTCCGCTGATGTTTTTGTTGCGGAGATCGATGAGGAGGAGGTGGTTATCTGTTCCGCCGGAAACGATATCGTAACCTTTAGCCCGGAATGCTTCGGCGAGAGCCTGGGCGTTGCTTACTACCTGTTTACCGTAGGCGAGGAAATTGTCGTGCTGTATTTCGTAGAAGGCAACGGCCTTAGCTGCGATCACATGCTCCAGCGGACCGCCCTGGGTGCCCGGGAAAACGGCGAGGTCGATGAGCTGGCTCATCATACGTATCTCACCTTTAGGACCGGCAATGCCCCAGGGATTCTCGAAGTCGTGCTTCATGAGGATAACACCGCCGCGGGGACCGCGCAACGTCTTATGTGTAGTAGAAGTTACGAAATGGCAATGCTCAAAAGGAGAGCTGAGCAAACCCTTGGCGATCAAACCCGCAGGGTGGGATATATCAGCTAAAACAAGTGCACCTACGCTATCGGCTATTTTGCGGATGCGGGCATAGTCCCAGTCGCGGCTGTAAGCACTGGCACCGCAGATGAGCATTTTAGGCTTGTGTGTCTTTGCCTGTGCTTCCATCATATCGTAATCGATAAGGCCGGAGTCTTTAAGTACGCCATAGTGAACAGCGTTGTAAAGCTTACCGCTGAAATTGACCGGGGAGCCGTGAGTAAGGTGGCCGCCCATGCTAAGATCAAGCCCCAGGATGGTATCACCTGCGTGCAGGCAGGCCAGCATTACTGCGGCATTGGCCTGGGCTCCACTGTGCGGCTGCACATTGGCATATTCCACATTAAATATCTCTTTGGCCCTGTCAATGGCCAGTTGTTCGCTTTTATCTACCACCTCGCAGCCACCGTAGTAACGACGGCCGGGATAGCCCTCTGCATATTTATTGGTCATCACGCTGCCCATAGCCTGCATTACCTGCATGCTGGTAAAATTTTCAGAAGCTATCAGTTCCAGTCCGCGGCGCTGGCGTTCCAGCTCTTCCTGAATGAGGCTAAATATGGCAGTATCTCTTTGCATTGCGTGGCTATTTACAGGGCGAAGATAGGGAAAAACCCCCTCCGCCCCCTAAAGGGGTAACCCTTTTGGTATTTGCATACTATCGTAATATCACTACATTTAACAAACCTGTTTTCCTGATGCGAATAATAGAGATACTAATAGCAGTGCTGGTTGTTTCAACTCTTGCTACAGCTCCCCGAGATGCACCTTCCTCTGCTGTACTGACAGCGTTGATCCTTGCGACCGCATTCTATGCCTACCTTGGATTTTTAATATTTAATGGTATTGGCTTGAGAAAGGTATTTAGAGCGTCGAGTTATCAAGGACTTAGTATTGTACAAATAGTTTTTAGTGTAGTGTGCGGCTTTGTCATCGGCCTTGGTTTTTGCAGTATGCTTTTTATCCTATATCAATGGCCCGGCCTTGAAATGTATAGAAAAGCGTACCCTGTATTTATAGTTGGTATGGTGGGCACGTCATTTGTCACTTATTTAAGAGGGTCGGCTGTGGGGAAGCGAGCTTTAGTTCGTAGCATACCTATGTTGCTATTGTGCATTTATGTGTTCTATATTCGTTAGATATTGCTCACGCTCCAATGAATAAAACCCGCACCATCCTCCTCGTTACCCTTGCCGGCTTTATCCTCCTGTTCTTTGCAGGAAGAGCACTTAATTTTTTTGAGTATTACAGTATTGAA
>DASPNB010000111.1:0-4193 GCA_035626755.1 Flavipsychrobacter sp. | reverse complement strand
CATTTTATCGGCATGGTGATACAGCCTTCCTCCGCATCACCTTTATAGTCTTCCATATCCTTTACTATCTCCCGCATCCATGTAAGCATAAAGGCAAAGAATGTATAAACGCCCAGCACCCAAACAGGATTCAATTCCCAGCCACTCGAGGTTATCAGGAAATATCTTTCCAACAAGTATGGTCTCATTGCCGGCTCATACACAATAAGTGTAAGCATAGTAAGTGCCGTGAGTAAGGCAACTACTACATTACCAATAATAAATTGTCTTTTGAACGAAGCAGAATAGAACCAAAGCAGCGCAGTACAAAAAAACTGTAGTATCAGCCACTCATAGTGGCCTGCCTGGCGCGCCACGTATAGGGCCAACGCCAGGCCAATGACATTCAGCACGGTGTGAGCTATTATTCCATACCTGCGGGGGATGCGCTTTTCCAGCACCATTTTCTCGGGCCTGTTTATGATGTCGATCTTTACATCAAAATAGTCGTTAATGATATACCCCGCAGCAGCTATTAAAACGGTAGACAGAGAAAGACAAAGAAAATTACCGAAACCCAGCAGCAGTGGCTCCTGTGCATATTGCTTCATCGGCAGCAGCACACAGGCCCATGCCAGCAGCTGAGTGCCAAATACAATCAGCAGGTTCTTCCAGCGTATAAGTTTTAACCAGGCCATTCTATGAAAAGCCCCCTTCAGGGGGTTTGGGGGTTTTACGGCTTCCAGTTCCCGGGGTCCAGTCTCCACTGTCCGAAGGTCTCTTTCTGTTCGGCAGCCAACAGGCTTTGTTCCTCAGCTACTTCCATCAACGCACCGTAGTTGCTTATCGTTTTCAGCGGTACTCCTGCTTTAGCAAAAGCTTCGTCCGCCACCGGGAAGCCGTAGGTAAACAAAGCACACATGCCTATTACATCCCCACCTGCGGCACGCAGCACCTCCACAGTTTCCAGGCTGCTCTTCCCTGTCGATACCAGGTCTTCTATCACCACTATCTTCTGGCCTTTTTCCAGCACGCCTTCTATCTGGTTACCCATGCCATGCTCTTTCGGCTTGGAGCGTACATATATAAAAGGGAGTTTCAGCAGGTCAGCCGCCATCACTCCATGAGGAATGCCCGCGGTGGCTACCCCGGCTATCACTTCTGCATCGGGAAACTGCTCCAGCACCATATTAGCCAGCTCACTTTTCACAAAATCACGTACATGCGGATACGACAACACCTTACGATTATCGCAATATACCGGCGACCGCCAGCCCGATGCCCAGGTATAGGGGTTTTGCAGGTTGATTTGCAAAGCCTTAATTTGCAGCAGCTTTTCGGCGAAATGTTTTGGAGTACTCATACGGGGCTCAAACCTACGCCAAATAGGCAAGTTTACAAACTTCGAAGTATGTCCTTTGCGCAAAAAATATATTACAATAACAAGCCGCTTATCCTTACTACCGATAGTAAGGAATATATAAAGGAACATACCATTGCAGCCGGCTACATGCTTTTTACGGGCGCCTTCATCCGCAATTTTCGCCTCGCTGTCCAGCACCTGGAAAAGATAACGGCCCTCGGTGCCATTATCGAAGATGATTCAGAAAAATCCCTGCAAAAAGAACTGTACAATTTATATAATCCCATAGCTGCAGGCGGCGGTGTGGTGTTTAATGAGGACGGAGCGGTTTTGATGATCTACCGCCGGGGCAAATGGGACTTGCCGAAGGGTAAATGTGACGAAGGCGAAGAAATCGACTATTGCGCCCTCCGCGAAGTGAGTGAAGAGACGGGCCTGCAGCAGCTCACCCTCGGCGAAAAAGTTTGTGATACCTACCACGTCTATTCTCAGAATGGCCAGAGTCTTTTAAAATGTACTACCTGGTTCGCTATGTATGGTACTACGCACGAAAAACTTACGCCGCAAAAAGAAGAGAACATACTGGAAGCCAAATGGATACATCCTTCCAACATGGGTCCCGTAGTTTTCAAATCCTACGAAGCCATCCGCGAAGTACTCCGCGAAGCAGGTGTTAAATGGTAAAATGAAATTAGGCTGACTCCCAACATTAGATCGGCTTTAGAAATGTATTGAATATTCGGAGAATGATGACCTCTGTATCTGTTGAGCGATAAAATATCACGTACGGAAAACCCTTGACCAACTTATACCGGACCTGGTTATACGCGAACGATGCGGCAAGGGGGTATTCGGCTATCTTATCAACTGTGGCGTCAACTGTTGAAAGGAATTTTTGACCTGGCTTATTACTTTTCTCCGTGTAATACTCAATTCCCTGTTGAATATCTCTAAATGCAGCAGGGGTTATCTTTATCGGGTATTGCATCAACCGACTTTCAATTGGGATTTTACACCGTTCCAGTCCAACAGGTATTGAGGGTCGTTATTGACCTTTTCAAGTTCAATGTCCACCAGCCTTTTTTGCTCCTCGGTAATTATAAAGCTCTCCTTAGGCTCATCTATCTGGATGAATCCTAAGTTCTGAAGCAATTCCATAAAGAAATGCAACTTGCCATCCGGAATATGAAGAGTGACTTGTTTCATACTACGAATTTATGCAAAAATGACCAGATTGCTATCCATCACCGTCATATCTAACGAAGGACTCCGCGAAGCCGGTGTGAAGTGGTGACTGTTTTTTTACTTCCGCAACTTTTTGCTTTTCACTTTTGAGTTTTGACTTCCATTCATATCTCACGCTTAACTATTGTTATTGTTTTAACGCTTTTCACCCCTCCATTCTCTGCAATTGTAAATAACTGTAAACAAATGCTAAACGCATCTATCGCTTAACTACTGTTAAGCTTTTCCAAATATTCCTCACATGTTGTTTAACATAGCCCCAACATTAAGCAAATTAATTTTGTGTTTAAATACTTAGAGATGTCAAGAGTGATACCTACACGTGAGATGAAAACTATGCGCCATGCGACGCATCTGTTTAGCAATCGCAGAACACTGTGGCAAATGCTGCGCGCGGTCTTTACCGGCAACTACAGGATGTCAATGCTTACTACAGCTATCGTTATTCTTTGCCTGGCGTACATTATCAGCCCCGTAGACATAATACCTGATGTTTTCCTGCTCTTTGGCTGGATAGATGATGGTTTTATTTTTTACCTGCTGCTGAAGCGGCTGAATGTAGAAACAAAGAACTACATACGCTTCAAGGTAATGGAAAGAAAACACGGCAACTTCTAAAACTTCACTTCCTTAGGTACGAACATGCTTACGTTGCCGTGATGACGAATAACATCCCGAACAAGTGTGGAAGAGATGGTCGAGAACTCTGGAGAGCAGGTCAGGAATATCGTTTCTAAGCCCGGCACCAGCATGCGGTTCATATCCGAAATGGCTTTTTCATACTCAAAGTCGCCGATGGACCGAATTCCGCGAAGTATGTACTGTGCTCCTATTTTTTTACAATAGTCTACGGTCAAGCCCTCGTACACGTCTACTTCTACACGCGACTCATTTTTGAATATTTCTCTTATCCAATCGCAGCGTTGCTCTACGCTGAACATAGGCTTCTTCGTAGAATTGGTACCCACCCCTATCACCAGCTTATCAAAAAGCGATACAGCCCTGTCTATCACATCTACATGTCCCTTCGTGATAGGATCAAATGTGCCGGGAAATAAACAGGTGCGTTTCATATCTATTCACTTTTATTCATAAAGAAACTAAATACGGTAGTCCCGTAGTTCTTCATACGCTTAAAGTTAGGATGTTGCTGGTAGTCGTTCCTTGGCGTATGTTCCAGCACAAATATACCATCAGCCGCCAACATATTCTTTTCAAATACCAGCATTGGTATATCATCTATGTTCTCCAGCGCATACGGCGGACCTGCAAAGATGAAGTCATACTGCTCTGTGCTCTGCTTCATGAATTTGAACACATCGCCTTTTATTATTTGCAGCTGGCCTTCTATGCCCAATGCCTGCGCGGTCTTCTTTATAAAGCTGATATTCCCCTGGTCACGCTCTATAAGGGTACTATGCGCCGCCCCTCTGGATATCAGTTCGTAGCTGATGCTGCCCGTTCCGCCAAAGATGTCGCAGCACTGTGCCCCATCAATATCCATCATATTGTTCAGGATGTTAAAAAGTCCTTCTTTGGCTACTTCCGTGGTTGGCCTGGCTGGGGTACTGGATGGTGGAGTAAATCTTCTTCCGCCGAATATGCC
>DASPNB010000110.1:0-2066 GCA_035626755.1 Flavipsychrobacter sp. | reverse complement strand
ATATTTATGTTCTATGCCATCCATCCACAATACCTGGTGGTAGCCCTTCTTACGTACTTCAGTCATAGGATACATGCTACCGCCGTAGTTGCCTGCGGCTTTGGTATAGCCTACCCCGCCAGGAAATGCACGCACATAGTTTTCATCAACATATATAGACACCGGCTCAGCGTAATAAGGACCGGCCGGGCTGGTTATGATCATAAAACGGAACTTCGTAGTTGGCTTTATACCAATGAATTCATCTATCGCCATCATGAACGGACGTATATACAATGAAGTCCTGTCTGCAGTAGGTATCCATTCTTTGTCCAGCTCTACCAATTGCCGCAAGCCTTCCATAAAAAGCTCTTCAGGTATTGTGGGCATACCCATGCGCTCTGCAGAGCGATTCATCCGTTTCCAGTTATCTTGCGGACGAAATATTATAGGATTTCCTTCAGGGTCTTTATATGCTTTTACTCCTTCGAATATTGCCTGGCCATAATGAAAAAATGAAGTTGCCGGGCTCATACTCATATTGCCGTATGGAATGATTTCAGGTTGATCCCAGGCGCCATCTACATAGTCGGCTATCAGCATATGGTCTGAATAAACCTTGCCAAACTCGATATTGTTTCTGTCTAACTCGTGAAGCCTGCTGTTATCTGTCTTCTTTATCCTGATATCAAATGTGGATACATCCATGCGCGCAAATATTAAAAAAGAACGAATAATAAAAAGGATTACAAAGAAACGAAAAAAAATGGAATAGATTTACTAAAATTGTACGACGATACGCTGAAACGCTTGTTATGACTGATTTGCAGAGGATTATCCACACTGAAATAATTGATACTGAAACAGATATATTCTGGCATAATGATGCAACATCTTATGAAAACATTTCACCTAAAAATGTTTTGATCCTCACTCAAAAATTTGATGAACAATCAACCGAACATTTACAGCTAAGCAAGATTCTTGATGCCTGCAAACTAAACAGCGATACGTATAACCTGTTGCAATTTGCTGAACACGAAAAAAAGGCATGGCATCAATTAAAAACCGCCGCGCAACCTGCAATGGTAATTTTATTTGGTATTCATCCCGCTGACCTGGGCATTTCTGCTCTGTTCAGGCTGAACAGGCCGAATAGTTTTGACGGTATTACCTGGATACCTGCTTTATCCTTACAGGAGCTGGAACAACAACCACAGGCTAAAAAGGACCTGTGGGGCAATGCACTGAAACCATTATTTGCAGATATTCAATAGCGTTATTGCCTGCACACGTAGAAATATTAAAAAGATACTGGGGCTTTGACCATTTCAGGCCATTGCAGGGCGATATTATTAATTCTGTACTACAAGGCCGGGATACGCTTGCGTTATTACCAACAGGTAGGGGAAAATCAATATGTTATCAATTGCCCTCTTTATTGCACGGTGGGGTAACGCTGGTGGTAACGCCCCTGGTAGCATTGATGCAGGAACAGGTAGAAAAACTCATATCATTGGATATACCCGCAGCATATATCAGCTCAGGTATGCACAGGGCAGAGGTATACAGGATACTAGGCAATACAGCGGAAAAGGCTTACAAGTTGCTCTACATTTCACCTGAACGGATACAAACCGACCTGTTCAGGGAATTCCTGCCCGTACTCGATGTTCAGCTGATAGCCGTAGATGAAGCCCATTGCGTATCGCAGTGGGGACATGACTTCAGACCTGATTACCTGGAAATAAAAACTTTAAGACCAGTATTTAAAAATGTGCCGGTGCTTGCGGTGTCCGCTTCAGCCACCAGGGATGTTGAAGCAGACATCGTTATGCAGTTGGAACTAAGCAACGTGCACACATTCACACAAAGCTTTGAGAGAACCAACCTGCAGTACGCCGTTCAGTATAGCGAACAGAAAAACAGGGATACGGTATCATGGCTGAATAAAGCGGGCGGCTGTAGTATCATCTACTGCCGAAGCAGGAAACAAACCGAATTGCTGAGCAGGCAATTACAGCAGAGCGGCATTGATGCACTACCCTACCATGCCGGCATGAGCCACGAGCAACGCACGAACAACC
>DASPNB010000109.1:0-3380 GCA_035626755.1 Flavipsychrobacter sp. | reverse complement strand
CGCATCACCGTAGTTGGCCGGTAAGCCGGAAGTAATAACCTGTATCTGGTCAATTGCATTCTGAGACACGTTTATACCCCTAGACCCATATACCTGCACACCATCTACTATATATAGGGTACCATCGGTACGGGCGCCGGTCATACTTACAGCACCACCATCTACAGCTGAATAGGCTCCGGCAGATGTAGATACAACGCTGGTTGTGTTGCGGGTAGGCATCTGCTCTATTTCGTCAGAAGTTTTTACACTGGTACTACCACCCTGGAATTTATCGATCAGGGGTACTTTATACTCTGTAATAACTACCTCCTCAAGTGTCGTCTTATCGCTCGGCTGGAGTTTTACATTTACTTCTGTATTCTTGCCGGGTTGTACCAGAACACCTGTGGTCTGGCTTTCCTTCTGGCCTATATAGTTCACTTTTACATCGTAATGGCCCGGTTCCAGGGGTTTTATTACGTAATTACCATCGAAGTCGGTAACGGTACCACCTTTGGTAATACCCCCGCTGGATACCTGTACCTGGGCACTGGCCACAGGTTCGTTATTTGCATCCACCACAGTCCCCTGAATGGCACCACTTGTACCCTGGGCTAATGCCTGCCCTGCGAACCCGATTATAACCACCACTATTAAAAAGCGTAGTAAACTTGTCATATCCTGCATTAAATATTAATTAACCAAATGAACGGTAAAGATAGAAATCTTTGTTAAAAGTAAAACGCGGTTTTTTAATTTTTGTCAGTATAATGTTTGTTTTCCTTATATTATGTCACCACCCCGTACATCTTACTGCTTCATGACAATTTTGCCCAGCAGAGCTTTACTCATCTTATACAAAGCTTCTACACTGTAACCGGCTATATGTGGTGTAATAATTACCTGTGGCAATGTTGCTATATTATCCAGGTACGATCTCATTTCACTGCTCATGGCTGCGATCGGCTCCTCCTCCCAGACATCCAGGCAAGCGCCCGATACCTTACCGCTCAATAACCCGTCATACAAGGCTTTTGTATCCACAACTTTCCCCCTTGAAGTATTGATCAGTATAAAAGGTTTTTTCATCTTTCCGATGAAATCATGGTTGAGGTAATGAAGGGTGTCGTGTTGCAACGGAACATGAAAACTTACAATATCCGCCTCTTCAAATATCCTGTCCAGGCTCTTGCATTCCTCCATATACTTCGGCACAACGCCCGACAAATATTTGTCATATACCATAACGTTTACATCAAAGCCATAAAGCTTTCTGGCAAAAGAACTGCCGGTATGACCGTACCCTATAATACCTATGGTTTTTCCTTCCAGTTCCACCCCCCGGTTTTCTTCCCTTAGCCATAGGCCGCTCTTCACCTCCAGGTTGCTCTTGATGATTTTTCCAGCCAGGCTCAATAGCATGCCCAGTGCATGTTCGGCGACGGCATTGCTATTTCCTTCAGGACTGCTGTAGCAGGCTATCCCCTTTTTTACTGCGTATGGCAGGTCTATTACCTCCATGCCGCTGCCCATTCTTCCTATCCATTGCAGCAGCGGGGCTGCATCTATTAATGCCCTGTCGATCTGCAGCCTTGTGGAAGTAATGATACCGGCACAGCCTCCAACTACTGCCATAGCCTCTTGTTGCGTGATCTTTTCACGCACCAGGCATTCATACCCGTTGGCTTCAAGCCAGCGGGTAAGTATGCTATGCACAGGAGCCGCTATCAATACCTGCCTGTTCATGAATAGTACATTTTATATAAACGGACAAAATCGGCAACGGACAATTGTTCAGCTCTTTTGTCCATAATCGGATCCTTTAGGGCCTCAGCATCCAGCAAGGGTTTCAGGGCATTCCTTAGAGTTTTCCTTCTTTGACCGAACGCCGTTTTTACCAATGTGTTGAACTTTCTTTTGTTGGCTATTCCGTGCGGATTATTGATGTTCACAAACTTTAAAACCCCGCTTTTTACTTTGGGCGGTGGTGTAAAACAGTTTTCATGTACATCGAACAGGTATTGGACACTGAAGAATGCCTGCATGAGCACACTAAGAATTCCATATACTTTACTGCCCGGCGCAGACGCCACGCGCAACGCTACTTCTTTTTGGAACATCCCTATTACCTCATCCACATCTTCTTCCCACTCCAGCACTTTGAACAGGATAGGTGACGATATATTGTACGGAAAATTGCCGATAATGCTGAAATGCCCCTCAAAAGGTTTTTCGGCCTTTAAGACATCCCGGTGGATTATTTTGCCTTGTAATAAAGGATATGTGGTATGCAGGTAGTTGATTTTTTCCTCATCCAGCTCTATTGCTTTATAATCAATACCCGCCTGTTCAATGATATATTTGGTGATGGCCCCGCCGCCCGGACCTACCTCCAGCAGTTGCAGCGGGCGGCGTTCAGATATATGCGCCACTATCTTCGTGCATATGTTTTCGTCATGCAGAAAATGTTGCCCCAGGCTTTTTTTTAACGTATATGGTTGTTTCAATGCAGCGAGATTAGTAACCCGATTTGTTTGTTCGTTCCAATTTCGATCGGCAAAGTTAGGTTTAAACAGGCCAACCTATTACCTTGCGCCCTAACTTTGTGGAACATATTTTTATAATTCCTGGAGATGAAATTCAGTATAACTCAAAAAGAGCCAAAGAGAGATCAGCTATATATATTAGACAATATCAGCGGACTGAAACAGGTAGCCCTTACCAAGGAAGAAACAACATATGTACAAAAAACGCATAGCGATAAGCATCCCCTCGTCACCCTCAATCGTTATGATAAATTCATTTTCATTTATATACCGGAACAAAAAGCTACGGAATGGCAGCTGTTTGAATCTATCCGCGATATGGGGGCTGCCGTGCAGGGTTTGGCCATTAAACATAAGATAGCCGAGCTATGCATCATAAATCTTTCCGAAACAAGTAATGCCGCATATTTATTGGCCGAAGGCATTACCCTGGCCAACTACCAGTTCCTGAAATACAGGTCTGACGCGGGCAAACTGGCTACGAGTCTGCATACCATCAGTTTTGCGCAAAAGTCCATCACGCTGAAAGAATTACAACAGCTGGCCATCACAACAGAGGCTGTAGCTAAAGCACGGAACCTGGTAAATGAACCGCTCAATTACCTGTCTGCTGTTCAACTGGCTAAGGAAATAGCAACGCTAGGCAAAGAAGCGGGTTTTAAAGTAACAACCCTGCATAAACCCGCTATTGAAAAAGAACGAATGGGCGGCATCCTGGCTGTGAACATGGGAAGTAAACAGCCTCCTACTTTCACCATTATGGAATACAAGCCGAAAAAAGCCATTAATAAAAAACCGATCGTGCTGGTTGGCAAAGGCATCGTATATGATACCGGAGGGCTTTCATTGAAA
>DASPNB010000108.1:0-5322 GCA_035626755.1 Flavipsychrobacter sp. | reverse complement strand
AAGATATCTTCATACTCTAAAATTAAGCTTAGTCCCAGTAAAAAGTAGGTGCTGGTATTTGCTGCCCCTAAGGCAAGCGGCATGATATTAACTGCACATCAATAGCTCAACTTCAATTGTCATTTTTTTGGTTAACCGGTTGTTAATCAACTGCAAATCAATAGTTAAACAGTGTTAAATATTTCAATATAATGGATCTTTGTTGGAAATTCGTTTCAGCAACAAAACACAAGACCATGAAATTCAGTTTTCTTCAATTCTTACATTCAGTAGCAGCATTTATAGAAAAGCACAGCCCACTCAAAGGGGAACTGGTAGACGTTGAGATTACTAACATTAACGGCCGCATCAGCTACACTTACAAGAAAGTAGCTTAAGCATTTAACAGGCTTGTTAATCAATAGACAAGCATTTGTTAAAACGGCTTATCGAATTTCTTTATGTGCTTTTATCAAGTCATCTTTAGTACCCCAAACAACAAACACAAAACATGAATACTCCTGCAAACAACATAAAAGGTCGTCCTGTAATAGGCACCTTCATGACTTATATACACAATACCGGCAAACACAAAGGCGAACTGGTAGAAGTAGATTTTAAAGTAACTGGCAGAAAGATAGAATACAAATACACCAGCCTTAAGAAAAGAAGCGCTTAAAAGTCGTAATTGACGATCAAGTTGATCAAAGACATATCGACCCTGTTGATAACATACCTCAAATTTCCGTAGTCATTTCCCAGCTTTTTCTTGTAGCCATACAACAGCTCGGCTCTTAAACCACTGAGCGACTTTGCGAATACGTACTGAATCCGGGTATGGAAATGCGCATAAGACAGTGTTCCATACTTACTGTTCCTATAGTCGTTTGCCTCAGGCATGTCATAATACCCTACAGCCGCCAGCACACCCAGTCTTCCCGGTATCTTCGTTTTAAATAAACCGCAACCGGCATTTACCGTAACTGCATGTACATCACCTGTTCCTTCATTTCTCTCCCTTGGTATAAACGTATAAAAGGGCTCTCGTCCCCATTCCCTCGGCATCTGGAACCTGCTATTTCCCGCAATGCGTGTGTAATTCAGAGATGTTGTCCAGCCATTGGTTATCTCTTGTGCATCGTGCAGCTCAAGGCGGCCACTCGCCACCCAGCAACCTGCCCCCGGAGTGATGTACACCTTGGACCGGTCTGCATTACCGCCGGATCCTACAGCATCTTCACGGATAATCATCAGCCAGGGAGTGAACGCGGCTTTACCCGTTCTCTTCGTATAGGTAGCCTCTACCATACCGATATTCAGCACATTTTGGACCAGGTATTCCCATAACCTGATTGAATAATCGTCCTTTGTATAACTGAGTCCGAGGACCGCGACACCTTTTGTCTGCACATTGTTGCGGTAATTGCCCCTGCTTCCATCAGGATTTGCACCTCCGCCATATATACCAATAGACTGACCCGTAGAGTACCAGTTTGGGGTACCACGTGGCGATACCCCCCATATCCACCCGGCATCTATCTGCCAGTATCTGCGCTGGTAGCTGAACCACAAACCATCAAAAGAACTGGGACGCATCCGGCCATCCTGTTCATTCATGAATGGTGTATTAAGAAACTGCTTACCGATTGTAATGCTCCCACCGCCGGCGTTGGTATCAATTGAATTTCCGAGAAAGTATTTCAGCTGACATTCGTCCAGGCGGGCGATATTAAACCTGTTGGTTGGCGAAGTGATATCAAACAAGGTGATTTCATAACGGCTGCCCGCTCCGGTTGTTGCATCTGTTTGGGTAAAATCGGTTGACAATACATTATAAGTAAAGGAGGCCCCTATAGCAACCTGGAGGCGATGGAATGGTTTAGTAGCATATCTTAAGTAGCCGCCGGCTGCATTGGCATAAAAATCCTTGAGCTCGCTCTTATTTATGGTATTCATAAAAAAATACCGGAATCTGCCATTGACCTGGCCTTTTGCAAATGCATCATGAAGTGTTGCCGCATTACGTAACGGCAAGGTGTCAGGTCCTGCAGCCCCCGCATTAAAGGGCAGGACAAAACAAAGCAGAAGTAGTTTTCGCCATCCGGCTGGTAAGAGGGGACTCATCTAGTTGTCTGACACTAATATAGTAACTAATAACTAATGAAGATCATTTTATTATATTTGTTTAGCATAAAGGTATCTGGTGAGGATGCTGAATTCCGGACATTTACGGGCTGTAGATATTGATTTGCTGCCAATGTTATGGTTGGCTATATTTGCGCCATCAAATAATTAATCACCCCAAAAAGTAAGTAATAGATGAAAGTAACTGTAGTGGGTGCCGGCGCTGTAGGTGCAACCTGTGCCGACAATATCGCCCGCAAAGAACTGGTAGAAGAACTGGTATTAGTAGACATAAAGGAGGGTTTTGCAGAAGGTAAAGCGCTTGATATTACACAGACAGCTTCACTGCTGGGTTTTGACACCCGGGTGATCGGCGTAACTAATGACTATAGCAAAACTGCTAACTCGGATGTGGTGGTTATCACTTCAGGCATTCCGCGCAAACCGGGTATGACTCGTGAAGAACTGATAGGCACTAATGCCCGCATAGTGGAAGAGGTAAGCAAGAACCTGCTGCAACATTCACCTAATGCGATCATCGTAGTGATATCTAACCCGATGGACACCATGACTTACCTGACCCTGAAATCTACAGGACTGGACAAACACCGGGTAATAGGTATGGGCGGTATACTAGATAGCGCTCGCTTTAAGTGCTACCTGCAACAAGCTTTGAATTGCTCTCCTAACGACCTGCATGCTACAGTGATAGGTGGTCATGGTGATACTACTATGATACCTCTTACACGTCTTGCTTCACTGAACGGCAACCCGGTATCTAATACACTGGGCGCTGACCAACTGAAACAAATTGCTGCTGACACTATGGTGGGCGGTGCTACGCTTACTAAACTGCTGGGTACATCAGCATGGTATGCACCGGGCGCTGCAGGAGCTGCACTGGTAGAAAGCATCATTCGTGATGAGAAGAAAGTTTTCCCTTGCTGCGTATCACTCGAAGGCGAATACGGCCAGAACGATATCTGCCTGGGTGTACCTGTAGTAATAGGCCGTAATGGATGGGAAAAGATAATAGACTACAAGCTGAACGCTGAAGAGCAGGAAGCTTTCAATAAATCTGCGGAAGCTGTGCGCAGCATGAACCAGGTACTGGACACACTGGTAACAAACTAGACTACGACCAGCAAGCAATATTTATAAAGGGCGCCGATGGGCGCCCTTTATTTTTGTCTTTGCTGACTCCCCTAAAAAAGTAAAAGAGCTTAGTTGTTATACTAAGCTCCATTTACACCTTATGAAAATTTACCCCGGATAAAAATAGGTTTTTTACTGGATAAACCTAATATATTTTGTTCCTGGAATTCTCAAACCCTTTAGGCTTAACAATTGTGAAGACGCGGGAGATATTGAATCCAAAATGTATATCACCTTTACCCCAGTCACCGGCAGTTTGCCCTATGAAGCTGCGCTCTGTCAAAGTCGTTGAGTTTGAGAACAATAGCTGGAATACGTGGCCACCTGTCTCAATATCAAGGCCCACTGATAAACAGTTTTTATATCCATTCAGCATAGTTCCGGGTACACGGTAGAAGTACTCCCCTGTTAACGCGAGGCGGTTATTCAACTTTACACGGCCTCCGATGCCTATGGCTACCAGGTCATTGGGTTCTGCCGTAGTAGGAACGAGGTTGTAATGAATATGTGTAGGCATTAACTGCAGTGAGAGCCAGTTACTGAACTTACGCGCGATCAATAATTGATTGACATAATAGCAACGATTGCTGAAATAATACTCAGTTCCCGGCGGCACGGCCATCTTCATTGACTGTATCGACATAGCCCCCACATAGCTGAGGCTGAAGGGCAAACCCTTGCCATGGCGCTGACGAAGTATCTTCGCTTTGATGAACCCGTCGTATTCTTTTTCAAAGGTACCGCGTGCAAGCCCCACCATCAGCCAATCAGTCACTCCATAGTCGAATGCCAGTTTGGTAACCGCATTGTCCAGGCCGAAGAAATTGTTCAATCCCTGGTTCAGTGCACCAAATCGGTGCAGAATGCGGAAGTCAAGCACACCTTTACCCATGTTCTCAATGCTATGGCCATTAATGATGCGCGTAGCTTTAAAGGTAGAAGTGGTATACTCCTTTTTGTTTTCAGAACCGTCATCAAGCATCTTCATCAGATCGTCTGAACCGGTACTGTCAGTTTGTGCGGCGGCTCCGGTGGCTATTGCCACCATGAGTCCCCCGAGCGTTATAAATTTCCTGACGCTCATATTGTGTGTGCTGGATATTTTATTGACGTTTGAGAACACTATTTACGGTTACTTCTATCTCTTTGGCAATCTTGCCTTCTACTACCGACGGTATTTTTATTCCATAGTCAGCAGTTTTTACCCTGAACTTTGAATTCATGGTTGCCTCAGATCCTTTCACTGTAATAGTTCCCGGAATGCTCACGTCTTTTGTAACGCCATGTATGGTCATTTTACCACTGGTGGTTACATTATACGTACCGTCTTTAGAAAAATTCACCTTGCTTACGTCAGTGATCTTACCTTTAAACTCCGCCCTGGGATATTTATCGCTCTCCATGTAGTTCTCATTAAAGTGCTCCTGCATCTTGCCATTCTCGAACTTAAAGCTCTTTACAGGCACCTGGTAAACTACACTGCCGCTTTGGGCATCCATCACGCTGGAAGCTTCATTGTTGAAAGCCTCAATGTTCTCTATAGGCGTTCCTGAGAAAAAAGAAACTTTGCCGGTACGCGTCATATACTTTTGTGCAAAAACAGCATTGCAAAGCAATAGCGCTGTCGTCATCATCATGATACTCTTCTTCATAATCTTCATTTATTTAATTATCCAATGCACCCTGGTTTACCCAGGCTGTTATTTTATTAATGTTACAGTCAGTGAGCTTGGGCAGGCCTTGAGGCATAGCTATATATCCCGACGAATGGTTAATCGCGCCCAGCAGTCTCATATTATCTACACTTTGCTTTAGGCCTGCATAAGTAGTTAAATTGTAGCTACCGACCGTGCCGCTGCCCGAGTGGCAATTCGGATCAGTGCAGTATTGCTTAATGATCGGCTTTATCACCGAAGCATAACTCATACTGGCAGTGTCACAGGTATTGCCGCCGGTCGTAGGATTATTGTCAGGATCAGGATACAACTGATCAGCCTTGTCATAATAGCACCCAGCCAGGGCCAGTACTGCGAGCAAAGTGATAATTGATCCTAATTTATTGTT
>DASPNB010000107.1:0-4016 GCA_035626755.1 Flavipsychrobacter sp. | reverse complement strand
CTTTCTTAGCGTCTTCCTCCTTCTTCTCATCACCGGCGTAGACCACCTTATCCAGCTGGGACTTCAGACGGGAGAATTCATCCTGGGGCTCGTTCTCTTTTATCACTACCCTGTTGCCTTGTTTTGCTCTTGCTTCTTCTTCGGCTTTCAGGGCCGCCAGCTTAGCTTCTTCTTCAGCTTTCAGAGCTGCCAACCTGGCCTCTTCTTCCTGTTGTGCCTTCAGGGCAGCGGTCTTAGCCTCTTCTTCGGCCTTCAGTGCAGCCTGCTTTGCTTCTTCCTCTTGCTGTGCCTGCAGGGCAGCGAGCTTTTTCTCTTCTTCCTGTTGTGCCTTCAGGGCAGCAACCTTAGCTTCTTCTTCCTGCTGAGCCTTCAAAGCCATAGCTTTTTCTTCTTCTTCGCGCTTAGCTTTTTCCAGCTCTTTCTTTTCCAGGTAAGTTTGCTTTTTAGCTGTTTTACCGTTGCCTTTATCACCGCCGGGTAGTGTAGTTGCTTTTGCAATTACCTGAGGCTTTTCAGAAGACGTGCGCTGTAAGTACAAGGTTTCACCCGGCAGTGGCACTTCACCTTCCTCCAGCCTGTTCAGTTCCATTAGCGCCTTAAGCTGTATACCTTCTGTCTGGGCGGCCTGCAGCAGGGTTTCATTTTTACCCATCATGTGCATTGGCTTGGCACCCCTTGTCTTCTTCTTATCAAGGAAGACATACATGTTGTGTGACAAGGGTGCATCAGGCACTTCATTTATTTCAAGCAGGCGCTCGTAGCGCACATCATACTTTATGGCATAGGTCAGCAGCACATCGCCCTTCAGGCCATATACAGCACGCAGACCGTTGATGCGTGTTATTTTTCCTGGTTCAGCGCCGGCGGCTATTGTTTCTTTGGTGGCAGCTATCTCAGCTATGGTCTGCATTTCGCTCTCTGTCGCAACAGGAGGCGGAGGGGTTGTTACCGGCGGGGTTGTCACCACTTTAGGATTGCTCGCTTTAGTATTACCGTTGCTGCGGGCGCCTTTGGTGTTAGCCGCAATTATCTTAGGTTCCGGCTTCTTCTGTTCTTTTACCGCTACGCCTGTTGCAGGCTTTGCGTCTGCGTTAGGCACCACTTCACCGGGATAAATGATGTCTTTATTAGTAGCAGCAAAGGTGTAATCCTGCAGGTTGAAGTCTTCTATTATTTTTACCAGTTGCTGCGCGTACCGGGGATTGGTAGCATATCCGAATCTTTTCAGGCCTTTGGCCCAGTTGTCGTAATCGGTCACGGCATAGTTAAACAGAGGCTTATACCTCGGTTGCTTCAAAAAGTCGGAGTGGTCTTTATAAGATTCGTAAGTGGAAGTATACTTGCGAAAACACTCGTTGGGGGCGTCATCGGTATGAGAATAGGTTTCGCCCGTCCAGGTAGACTTACATTTTATACCAAAGTGGTTATTGGCTTCGGTGGCCAGCACACTGTTACCGGCCTCGGTTTCCAGGATGCCTTGTCCCAGGGTTATAGCCGCAGGCACACCCGTACGCTGCTGCTCGGCCATGGCAAACATCTTGTACTTTTCTACGTAGGCCATAGCACGTTCCCTGTAACCGTCACGTTGGGCATTTGCACCTGTTGCACACATTACCAGCGCCAGGCCGGCCATCATCCACTTCTGCATAGTAGTCAATTTTAAATTCATTACTCCGAGGCTATCTTCCTCATTATCATTATACCATCCCGCACCGGCAGCAAAACCTGCTCCACGCGATGGTCGCTCAGTACTTTCTCGTTAAATGCGTGCATGGCACGCGCGTTCTTGCTCTGTTCCTCTATCGGCAGTATTACTTCTCCTTCATAAAGCACATTGTCGGCAAGTATCACTCCACCAACAGCCAGCTTGTCAAAAACCATATCATAATAGACGCCATAATTCTGTTTATCTGCATCTATAAATACCAGGTCAAAGGTTTCGGTGAGGGAAGGGATAATTTCAGCTGCTTTGCCAATATGCTGGCTTATCCGCCCTTCCAGTCCGGCCTCGCAAAAATAACGAAAAGCCATATCTTCCAGCTCCTCATTTATGTCAATTGTGTGCAAATGTCCCTCATTTTGAAGCCCTTGCGCCAGACATATAGCAGAATATCCTGTATATGTGCCTATTTCCAGCACATATCTGGGTTTTAAAAAGTGGCTGATCATCTGCAAAACCGCTCCCTGTATATGGCCCGAGAGCATCACCGCCATCGGTATTTTCAAATGGGTTTCGCGGTTCAGGCCTGCCAGAGCCTTCGATTCAGGGCTGGTATATTTCTCTGCATATCTCTCTAATTCCTTTGGTATCAGCAGTTGTGTCATAAGAATTAGAAATTAGGCTGCAGTTTGTTGTGTGTATAAAATTCCTGCAGGTAGGCCACCACT
This sequence comes from Flavipsychrobacter sp., assembly GCA_035626755.1. Lineage (GTDB taxonomy): Bacteria > Bacteroidota > Bacteroidia > Chitinophagales > Chitinophagaceae > MKUN01. Next base: position 1,628 of record DASPNB010000107.1, on the reverse strand, counting down.
TCGTCTACAGTATCGAAAATTTTAATCATTTCCAGGTCGCCTGGGCTCAGGTTGCTTTCAGTCTCCAGCATAATAGTGCGCATCCAGTCAAAAAGCCCGTTCCAGTAGGCAGAACCCATGCATATCATGGGAGTCTGGGTGAATTTCCTGGTTTGTATCAGGGTAGCTACCTCAAAAAACTCATCCATTGTTCCCCAGCCGCCCGGCATCATAATGAAGCCCTGGGCATATTTGGTGAACATTACTTTGCGCACAAAGAAGTAATCAAAGTCCAGCGACTTGTCCCTGTCGATAAAAGGATTTTCATTTTGCTCAAAAGGGAGGTCTATGTTAAGACCTACTGAGTTTCCACCTGCAAGGCTCGCACCTTTATTGGCAGCCTCCATGATACCCGGGCCGCCGCCGGTGATGATACCGAAGCCTTCCTCGGCCATCCTTTTGGCTATTTCTACAGTGAGCTCATAGTATTTATGCCCCGGCTTGGTACGAGCCGAGCCGAAGATAGAAATACAGGGACCAATCTTTGCCAGGGTTTCAAAGCCCTGGACAAACTCAGCCATTATTTTGAATATCTGCCAACTGGAGTGGGCTTTGGTTTCCGTCCAGTCTCGCAGCTTCAATTTCGTTATTTGATCTTTCATCTGCTCCCAGTACGTTTTTAGTACTGTCCTTTTTTGAAAACATGAACAAAAGTAAGAATGCTATTGCTGCATTTATTATCAGTAGCTCCACCCCAATCTTATATCCTCCGAAGATGGATGCCGACAGATCTCTCAGGTAGGCTTCATTCTCCTTCACCACGGCTATTTTGCTCGCATACCATTCGGGGTTATTCAGGAAGTCAAGCCCGATTGTTAGCAGGAGCGCATCTATGCACACCATTGGTATCAGTCTTTGATTCACTATACGCTTAGTGAGGATGCCAAAGGCAAACAGGCCAAGCAGCGGGCCATAAGTAAAGCCTGCCAGCTTCAGCAAGATGCTTATAAGCGAACCGTTATCTATTTCCCTGAAGAAGAAAACAAAGGCAAGGAATACCACGGCAAACACGCAGTGAACTATCAGCCTGGTTTTTTTCTGTTGTGCTTCGCTAAGGTCTTTGTTGCGCTTAATTCCTAAAATGTCTATACAGAATGAAGAGGTAAGAGCGGTGAGAGCCCCATCGGCGCTCGGGAACAATGCAGATATAAGACCGATAATAAAGCAAACGGTGATGATGAAAGGCAAGCCGCTGTTCACTACAATGGTCGGGAAGAGGTTGTCGCCCGTAGCGGTAATGCCATTTGCCCCGGCATATAAATAAAGCAAGCCACCCAGCAACAAGAAGATAAATACCACTCCCATCTGCAGGAAACTCATTACGAGCATATTCTTTTGAGAGTCTTTCAGGTTGCTGACGCTGATGTTTTTCTGCATCATTTCCTGGTCGAGCCCGGTCATTGTGATGGTGATGAAAGCACCACCCAACACTTGCTTCAGGAAGAAATTACCCGCCATAGGGTCGGTACCGATCATTTTGGTAAAGCCTTTTTCTGTCATAGCCGTCCAGGTGCCTCCCAGGTCGAGGTTCATGGTGCTCATTATGTAACCTACGCATACCAGCAGGGCGCCCAGCATAAAGGTAGTTT
>DASPNB010000106.1:0-3388 GCA_035626755.1 Flavipsychrobacter sp. | reverse complement strand
TGCATCACCCAGGCCCAACAGTAGCCATTCGTTGTTAGGCTCTACGGTCAGCGCTTTCTTGTACCAGCTGATAGCCTGCTGATAGTTGCCACCCTCAGTATAGGTGATGGCATCGGCGGCATACCTCAGCGGTTCCCAATCCTTTTTCTTGGCCAGGCCTGCTACGTTCTCGGCTATCTTATTACCTTCAGCAACTTTCTTTTGCTCAAAGGCAACCCTTGCCAGGCCCGAAATATTGGCCGGGTCGGTACTGTATTTATTAAAGGTAGCTTTTGCAGCTTCCAGTTCGCCTTGTCCTATCTGTGCCAGGCCCACATAGTAGTTGGCCTGTGCATTACTAGCTGCCAGGGGTTCCAGTATGCCACGAGCTGTCTGGTAACGCTCATAGTGATACATCTTAATTCCATCATCCAGCGACTGCGCATTCATTCCCAGTGAGAATAACATGGCTGCAATTACTACGATCATTCTTTTCATATTCATATTGGTTCTAAAAACTATCTTACATTTTACTTTCAAAAAACCTATCAACCTGTCAACTACTCCCCCTTTAGGGGGCCGGGGGGTTACCTGCTAATAGCCGCGTCCCTTATCACTATATTCATCCTTAGCGGAAACAGGTGCGAGTGCGCAAAGATAAGCTGTCCTCTCTCTCTTGCTAAGAAATTTGCAAAGCCCGTGCCAAGCCCCGAATAGGTTTCATGTTTTATGTAATACAGGTTCCTGCTGAAGGGGTACACGCGCTGCGCAATGTAAGCCTGGTAAGGCTTGTAGGCCCTTTGTGTCTTGTCGTTATAGATGCTGGCAATTTTAACATTTGTAATAAACTCATTATCACCTGTAGTGCCCTCGGGATTGCCTATATAGCTCAGTCCTACGAAGCCTATAGCATCAGGGTTCTTAGCCACATATGCCACCACACTGTCATTACCTTTTGCAGCAAACACGTTGGTGCCCAGCTTTTGCCCTCGCAGCAGCGAGTCTGTTATGTAGCGGACTGTGCTGGATGACTGGTCGTCGAATACCACGGTGTACTTCCTGTTATAAGTACCTGTCAGTATACCCTTTACCTGGTCCACGCTGAACATAGTGTCCGTCGCGCCCGGGGGTAGTATTACCGCTACTGCGTCCCTCACCAGCTCCAGCGACTCGGTTACCATCTTTTGCTGCTCGCACCAGGCCTTTTCTTCTGCCGTCAGCTGGCGGGTAACCAGTATCAGCCTCGCCTTATTCTCAAAAAGATCTTTAAAACACTCTGCTTCAGCTTTATAATTAGCGGTGATCTTCGCTTCAGGATAGCTGCTGTCAAAAACTTTTAGCTGCTGCTCTATTACAGGGCGATAGGTTTCGTCTACCGATATCTCTATCTTACCGGCGGTCATAGTGTCAGTAGGACCGTCTTTTTTCTGGTCTCCGCAGGCAGCTATTGTTACAGCTGCGGCTACTACTGCTATCCCGGCTAAGCCTTGCATGGGCGCAATTTTAGGCAATATTTTAAAAACGTCTGTCTGCATTAAAATGTTGTAACACTAAATTAACGTGGATGTCATCCCACTGTCACCATTCATCTCCAATCGACTTATGAACTTGTCAACCTATCAACTTATCAACTTGGTAAGCCGGGTCAATCCCTTAATCTCCCCAAATCCCGGGTTCAGACTATTACCTCTTCCTTTCCCTGCGCATTTCGCGCATATCAGCAAAGCCGCGGTACAGCCTGAAACCACCATACAAAATCATCAGGCCTCCAACGCCGTAAGCCATTGCCGGGGAAAGCTCCACAGTCACGAAATTCTTATACATGGCTATAATGGTACCGAACAGGATATAGATACCACCCATACCCAGGTGCATCACTGCACGCACGTTCCTGTAGTTCCGGTTACTGCTCATTTCTTCCTGGCTCATTTTCCTGTTTTTTTGGACTGCAAACATAATAGATAATACGCAAATATGATATGATATTTATCACATTATATAGACGAGTGAATTGCTTCAAATCCATAATGGCGGAAATAGAGGCAAACGTGGTTTTGTTTACACCGGACAGGAGGCTTTTTAACGGAAATCCAGTATTGAAGTGGTTTCTATATTTCCTCATGTTCCTTTTTGTTTCCTTTTTAATTATAGACATTTCCTTTTTGTTTACAGCGGTGTTACATTCATTTCCTTTTTGTTTCGCTTTTGTTTCCTTTTTATTTCCTTTTTGGAGGGACGTGGCACTGATTCTGTAACAAAGATCTTTCGCGAGGGGCGCAAGATGACAAGTTTGGGACGAGAGGCTCGGTCGCTGTGCTGACCACCCCGGCCCGGCCACTCACAAGGCTTTGCGGGCCTCCCCTCCTAAAAACAGGAGGGGAGCTTTTTGAGGAAGACAAGAAAGATCCCGACGAACGGACGGGCAGGCTTCGCGAAGGGCCCAGGATGATAAGTTTTATGAAACTACCAGTGCTGTGAGAACTAACCCTCACCCCTAAGTGTTGCCATGTCTTCAGCCAGTCTTTGGCTTTGTTTTTCCATACAGTAGTTGTAAGCGCCTCTGTCGGCGTTAAAAAGTGCTTCAGCAACATTGGTATAGTAGCGATGAAGGGTTTCAGGATCCCAGGTGTGACGACCATTGGGTGTGCGGCCACCCATTTTGATGCCTGTGGGGCCGATGGCCTCGGTAGTACTGGTAGTGGCAGGCACTTCAAAATCGAACTCGGGGGAGAGATTGCGCCAGGACTCGGTGGTGTCTTTGAGCGGACCGGCAATGAGGGTTATGATCTTCGTTTTTCTTTCCAGTTCTTCTTTGGTAGAGAAGCGTTCGCCTTTAGGACGTTTCCGTATGTGCTCATTAATCTCCCGGAGTTCAGCGAAAAGATGCTCCATTTCCTGCTCGGGTGAGTGGAAAGCAGCTTTTTTGATCTGTGCCCAGTTGTTCTGGCGTACCCAGATACCCATCATACGGTCGGAGACGCCGACGATCTGTGCGATCTGTTTTTGAGATTTGGAAGTAGTGAAATAGAGGTACTTAGCGCGAGCGCGCTCTTTGCTTTTCTTTTGTGGCATTTTATAGAGTTTAAAGTTAATTCTTAATGGCGCAATGACTTATTGACTCAGTGCTGCCATTATTATATATAAAGTTACGAAGGAGGGTGAAGGGAAAGTGCAGCCGGGCCGGGCTATGTGGGAAAGTTTTTGTTCGAAAGGGGGGGTTGGGCGAGCGGCTCAGTCGCTGTGCTTCCCTCCCCTGAATTTGCCGACAGGCGGCAAATTCTGTCCCTTCCCTGCCAGGAGGGGAGTTAAGTTGTATTGGTGAGTGGCTCGGCGACTGTGCTCTACCTCCGCCTTCGCTTCGCGAAGACCCTTCCTAAAAACAGGATGGGTGTTGTTGTGTGCGGAGTTT
>DASPNB010000105.1:0-2715 GCA_035626755.1 Flavipsychrobacter sp. | reverse complement strand
AAGGGTTTTAAGGTTGGCTATATCACTGCTCAGATCTTTTACCGAGTGGTCTAAACGATCAAGATGTGCGGCATCTTTGTGCAGCAGGTAGCTGTTCAAAGATGCCTCAGATTCTATAATATTAGCATCTGCTGATTTTATATTCGCCAGTACGTCATTAGTATGTATTACCAGAAGGTCTGATTTGCTGGAACGTTCGTAGAGAACGTAAGCCTGCAAGAGATACAGCAGAAAAAAGAAAGCAATAGTACCGTTTATTAAAAGGAACGACTTTCTAAGTTGTGAGACAGTATTATTTACCGATATGCCGTTGCGGCTTTGGGTAGATTTCATCAAAGGCTAAAGTATTACATATACTCCTGAGGATTATAATGCAAAACGTTAATGTTTATTGAAAAGAGAAATAAGGCCTGTGATTTAGCCGTGGATAACTTAATTTTTCGTTAAAATGTATAGCGCTTTTTACAGTATTTTTGTACTTTAACAATAGAGTTCACAATTTTCATTACTAACCAACTCCTCCCTATCATTTAAAAAACAGACAGGAACGCACATATATGCAGTACAGGATAAGGATTCTGCCACGGTGGTTGATCTTTTTAGTTGATATATTCTTTGTCCAGTTCTCAATCTTCGTAGCCTTTGCACTAAGGTTCAATTTTGACTGGCATGAGATGGCTCGCTTTGATCTCAACCTCATCTTTGGCTTATCGCTCTTGGTGAATGGTGTTCTATTCTACATCTTTAAGAGTTATGCAGGTATAATACGATATACCAATATTGAAGATGCGTATCGCCTGATAATAGTTAACTCGCTTGCCACCCTTATTTACTACGTTATTAACCTGATACTGAACCAGCCGCCGAGGGCAACGTTATTGTTCCCTAAGGCAGTGGTAGGGATATACTGGTTTACTACTAACTTCACGCTTATCTCATACAGGCTTGGCATTAAGCATTTCTTTAATAATTATTATGCCCAGAAGCAACAGGAGGAAAGAATAAAGACTAAGGTTGCCATTTTCAATGTCTCAGAGACAGGAGTAATGACTAAAAAGGTGATCAATGACCTGACCAATAGCGACCTGCAGGTAGCGGCCTTCCTGGATGAAAATCTATCGCGTGCGGGAAGAATTATGGACGGTATTCCTATATACGGAACTGATGACGACAACTTCCGGAAGCTGAAGCAGGATGGTATTGAGATGCTTATCATAGCGAACCGCGACATTTCGAAAATACAGCTGAACTACCTGGTAGATATAAGCCTGAACTATGGCCTGCGGGTGCAGCAGGTGCCGCCGATAGAGCAATGGTTAAATGGCAACCTGAACATCCAGCAACTGAAAGACATTAACATTGAAGACCTGCTGGAAAGGCCGGTAATACAGATAAGCAATGATAAGATAGACTCAGAGCTTAGAGGTAAAAAAATACTGGTGACAGGGGCTGCGGGATCGATAGGCAGTGAAATAGTAAGGCAGCTGACGAATTATTATCCGTCGCTCATTATACTTTGTGATAAGGCCGAAACGCCGATGCACGACCTGACCCTGGAACTGAACGAAAACTACAAGAGCGCTAACTATAAGGCTTATATGGGTGATGTATGCGACTATCAACGCATGGAGAACCTGTTCGAGACCTACAATCCTGATATAGTGTTCCATGCTGCTGCATATAAGCATGTGCCGATGATGGAAGACAATCCTTCAGTGGCTATTATCAATAATGTGCTGGGAACGAAGACACTAGCTGACCTGGCAGTGGCTAATGGTGTAGAGAAGTTTGTAACAGTATCGACTGACAAGGCAGTGAACCCGACTAACATAATGGGAGCGTCGAAGCGCATTGCTGAAATATATACGCAAAGCCTGTACAAATTTATTTCCGAAACACACAACCTGGTGACACTGAAGGGCATAGCCTATCCTACAAAGTTCGTGACCACCCGTTTCGGCAACGTACTGGGATCTAACGGTTCGGTAATACCACGTTTTAAGCAACAACTTGACAGGGGCGGACCAATAACTGTAACACATCCCGAGATTACCCGCTACTTTATGACCATACCTGAGGCTTGCCGACTTGTACTGGAGGCAGGTGTGATGGGTCACGGAGGGGAAATATTTGTATTCGACATGGGGCAGCCGGTGAAGATCGTAGACCTGGCTAAGAAGATGATACGCCTTGCAGGTAAAACCCCGGATGTGGATGTGCGCATTGAGTACTCAGGACTGAGGCCGGGTGAGAAACTGTATGAAGAGCTGCTGAATAATGCCGAAAATACACAACCAACGTACCATGATAAGATAATGATAGCCAGCGTGCGTGAATATGATTATCCTGAAGTGAAAGGACATATTGAGAAGATGATCGCCAGCGCCCGCAAGCACTACTCAACAGAAACGGTAGAGCAAATGAAGGATTTGGTACCAGAGTTTATCAGCAACAATTCGATTTTTGAGAATTTAGATAAGGAAACTTCTAAAGCAGTAGCCTAGATAAATTATTAAAAGAGAGGCCGTCCCGACAGTTGTCGGAACGGCCTCTCTTTTTTCGCTGTGTGGCTTTATTTCATTGGTTCGTCAGCAGAGAGGTTGAATTCCCTTGTGACGGTTGTATTTGGCCCTTCGATAGCTTTGCCGTCTTTGTCCATTAGCGTTAAAGTAATGCTGGACTTACCCATGTTAAGGCCTTGCAGGAATTGAGGTT
>DASPNB010000104.1:0-10922 GCA_035626755.1 Flavipsychrobacter sp. | reverse complement strand
CCCATAGCAAATAGCAACGGATAAGTAACAGCCATCAGGAAAGGATGTTCAAATGTAAGTCCCGTAATAGAGGCTGCATACTCCAGCAGGTGTAGGGAAATGACACAAAGCAGCGCGGCCAGCCATCTGTTTGCTTTCCTGTTCCCCGCCCGGGCAATGAGACAAACACAAAGAAAAAGGCCCTGCACAGCCCCTGACAAAATGATAACGGAAGCAAAATTGAATGAGGCTGCAGGCATATATCTGGATTACACTGCCAAATTAAAACTTTCCCGGCGCATTGAGCTATCACTCAGTGAGCCATATACAAACAGATGTTTGGCTTTTCATATTTAACTTGTAGTATTGTGTCTCAATACAAACTGCACTTTATGAAAAAACTGTTTACCCCTCTTCTGCTTTTAGCTGGCTTAGCTACCATAACCAACAAAAGCGATGCTCAGCCTCTGCAATTACAATGGGCGAAGACGATTACAAGCACGGGCGCAGTGTTCGCCAACCAATGTGCTGCCGATCCACAAGGGAACCTGTATACCACCGGGAATTTTACCCTGGTAGCTGATCTTGACCCCGGAACAGGGGTAGCCAATTTCGATGAAACGCAAGGGAACACATTCCTGGCCAAGTATGATGCGCAAGGTAACTACCTCTGGGCTTTCCAGCTGGATGCCAACGCTACCAACATATGCGTAGATAATAACGGTGATGTTTATATCTCCGGCAATTTCGATTCCACGGCCGACTTTGATCCAGGAACAGGAACCTCATTACTGACTAGCGCTAACACATTCGATGCCTTTGTAGCTAAATACGATGCTAATGGCAATTACCTGAATGCATTTAGTATTGGCGGTGGCTCAAGCGAAACTGTTGCTGCATTGGAAGCAGATAACAGTGGTAACATTATTATAACTGGTGATTTCTCCGACACAATCGATATTGATCCGGGTGCAGGTACACAGTTGCTAATGTCGAACAGCGGAAACGACGATGCCTTCATTGCTAAATATTCGGCAAGCGGAAATCTGGTGTATGGATTCAAACTGTCTACTTCGGGAACTGATCGTGGATTTTGTCTCGCCGTAGATCAACAGGACAACATCTATGCTGGCGGCACTTTTATGAGCTCCATGGATTTCGACCCCGGAGCGGGCACTGCTATATTTACACTCCCGGGAATAAATGGCTACCTCGCAAAATATGACGCTGCCGGCAATTACCTGGCAGGCTATGCCTGGGATGGAACTTTATATCACGTTGCATTGGACGCTTCGGGTAACATCTTCCTCGCGGGCAGGATGAGCGATAGTATGGATGCCGATCCCGGCGCAGGCGTGGCAATGATTTACTTTACAGGCTTCAACGACACCTGGCTCGCCAAACTGGATGCCACCGGTAATCATCTCTATTCAAAAGCACTCTTCGGAAACTCACAATATCAAAGCAACGGACTTAACGTCAACGGTCTGGGAAGTGCTTACCTCTATGGTTTCATGACTGACACCGTTGATTTAAACCCCGGAGGCAGCGGCGGCGTATTTGTAGCACAGGGAGCACAGGACGCCTACTTTGCTAAATACGATGGCAACCTGGCTCTTGATAATGCTACAAGCCTTGCATCAGCCGGCACTGATCGCATTATGGATATGTATTGTGCACCAGGCATTGCATGGTTAACCGGCCACTACACAGGCACAATAGATATTGACTTAAGCAGCGGAACAAACAATCTTACTTATACGAATACTGCCGCATTTATAGCCAGGTATACCGATGTAGGAACAGCAGTACCAACACTCAGCACAAATAACGAGGCAAAGATCTACAGCGTTGGAGACAGAGTAATAGTTGATTTCAGTTCTTTCAGTAAAGTGAATGCAGAAGTTAAAGTAACAGACATGTTGGGTAGGACGATTGCAGAGAGAACACATTCAAACAACGGCATGCTAAATATAGACCTCACTGCTATTGCAAGTCAGGTATGCATTGTTACCATCAATATCAATGGTAATACTCAGGCCGTAAAAGTCTGGATAGAATAAATACATAAGAACTGCATTCCATGAACAAAGACATAAAAGCTTATCATAACGAACTTGCGGCCGGGGATAGAGAAATTGCTGATCAGCTCTTCGATATCATCAGCACTGCCCTCCCCGAGGCCGAGAACAAAATATGGCACCGCCACCCCGTGTGGTTCCTTGAAGGCAATCCAATCGTGGGCTATCATAAACTGAAAAACTGTGTGCGCCTTCTCTTCTGGAGCGGACAGTCGTTTGAAGAAGAAGAACTGGCACCTGAGGGATCATTCATGGCCGCTGAAGCACGCTATACCGCCGCAGATCAGGTAAACACTAAAGACCTGAAGCGCTGGCTGAAAAAGTCTAAAACCATACAGTGGGACTATAAGAACATCGTGAAGCGGAAAGGCAAACTGGAAAGGCTGATGTAACCCGCGTAATGAAGAACCACCACATCATTGCGCTATTATCCTGCGCATTATTGTCCATACTACTCTTCGCCTTCAACCCCATGGGCTTGAACGCAAATGGTAATATGGTCTCGGCTATCGGTTGCTTTATGATAGCGTGCTGGGTCACAGACGCCATGCCCATGCCCGTAGTGGCGCTTATACCCCTGATCCTCTTCCCCTTACTGGGCATTGCAAAGATGGACGATATCTCCGCCTCATATGCTAACCCTGTTATCTTCCTGTTCCTCGGTGGGTTTATGATCGGTCTTGCCATCGAGAAATGGAACTTACACAAGCGTATTGCCCTGAACATTGTGAGGCTCACCGGCACAGCAGGTAACCGCATTGTGCTTGGCTTCATTATGGCCACAGGTTTCCTGAGCATGTGGCTAAGCAACACCGCTACTACTATGATGATGTACCCCATCGCAATGAGTGTGATACAGGTGATGGAAAAGAACGGGAAGGAACGCGAAACACGTAACCTCTCCGTCTGTCTGCTGCTGGCTATAGCATATGCTAGCAATTTCGGCGGCATCGCAACCATCATAGGTACACCGCCCAATGTTGCCTATGTAAGTTTCCTCGAAAAACACGATGGCTACACTTTCAGTTTTTCCAACTGGATGATGCTGTGCATGCCAATATCCTTGCTGCTGTTGGCCACGCTCTACATAGTAATGACCCGGATACTTATCCCGGTACGCACAGGTGCAGATGCAATGGTGAAGGAAGTAATAGCTACAGAAATAAAAGAGATAGGAAAGCTGACCAGGGCGGAAAAGCGGGTGCTCTTTGTCTTTGTGCTCACTGCGATCCTGTGGATAACACGCGACATAGTAAACAGTGCTCAGCAGGCCGTAAAACTGGATGATACTATGATAGCCGTCTTCGGCGGCATGCTGCTTTTCGTTATCCCGTCCGGCGCAGAGGAGAACAAGCCTTTACTTGTTTGGAACGACACAAAACGCATGGCCTGGGGCATATTATTGCTCTTTGGCGGTGGCATAGCACTGGCCGACCAATTAGGAAAGGCAGGATTCCATGGCCGGCTTTGTAACTCCGGGATTTTTCCTTGTACTGATTGTAACGCTTGTCTCCATTTTCCTGAGCGAGGTAATGAGTAATGTAGCACAGGTTATCGTATTTGCTCCTGTGGTTGCAGGTATCGCAGATGCCCTCCACGTTAATCCTTTACAGATTGGCATCGCGATGACTCTTGGTGCAAGTTGCGCCGGCATGCTCCCTATGGGGACGCCACCCAATGCAATCGTTTTTGCCAGTGGTCGGCTAAAGCTGAAACATATGCTGCTTACAGGCTTTGCGATGAACCTCATCTCTGCCCTGTTAATCACTTTATTTTGCTGGTTCTTATTACCTGCGTTGGTGAAGACTATCAGGTAATGGTTCTTTCACAGGCCAGGATACCTCAACTTATTTCATTCCGTATCATGTAAACCTTATTATATGATTGTACATCGAACAGTCATATTGCTATATAACGAATGAAATAAAAACCATGAGCCAACAAACCAAAATCCGGATTTGGCCGTCTTCTTTACCACATGCACATTTTAAATTTATTTTAAGGATTACACGATGAGACATATAAAATTATTCTCCTCTTTATTTACTGGTCTGATGCTGTTTGCTCACTCAGGTGAGGCACAGAACGGGTACATTTACACACCCATCAGTAATTATGTTATTGGTTTCAGCGGAGACGGAGATCACGCTTCCGAAGCCCAGTTCAGCTACATATATGGCGTCACAACAGACAAGGCGGGCAACCTTTATGTTGGTGATGAAATGAACTATCGCATAAGGAAGATCGATCTTGCGACCGGTATTGTGAACACTATCGCTGGCACAGGCACTCAGGGATACTCCGGTGATGGTGGCCCCGCTATCAATGCAAACATCAACGGATCTTTTAATACCCTTTGCGCAAATGCAAACGGCGACCTGTACTTTTACGATGGGACAGCCTTTGTAATCAGGAAAATAGATGGCTCCACTGGTATCATCACAACCTTTGCCGGCAACGGAAACAACTACAGCGCAGGTAACGGCGGGCTGGCGATCAATGCCGCTATCGAAACTCCACAGGGACTCACGATCACCAATAACCACCTCTACATCGCCACAAACTGCCGGGTAAGGAAAATTGATCTGGCTACCGACACCATCACAGCAGTTGCCGGAAATGGCTTTGCCGGATATACCGGAGATGGTGGACCTGCTGTAAACGCAACTTTAGGCTACCTCTTTGGTATTGCAGGCGACGCCTATGGCAATATCTACATCCCTGACAACACCAATCACGTTATACGCAAAGTAGATGCCAACACCGGCATTATCACTACGATCTGCGGTACAGGACAATCCGGAATGGCTGTAGATAATATCCCGGCTATTACTGCTCAGCTTGATGAACCATGGGACATAGAAATCGACATGAATGGCAATCTGCTTATTGCAGATTTCGGCAATGGACGGATCAGGAGGATCGATATGACTACGGGAATAATCAATAATGTGGCGGGTTTCGGCACTTATATAGGCAGTACGGACGAGGCTATTCCCGCCCTCTCAGCACGGGTAGATCCCAGGTATCTCTGCGTCGATAAATTCAACAACATCTACTTCACTCAGTCAGCCAACAGTGTCAGGAAGATCACCGTAAATCCGCCGGCGGTAAATATCGCCTCTGACAGTTTTTCCGTGCAGGCATTTCATGAGTGCAACAACACTCAGTTCGTAGCCCGGATAACTACCTATGATGTTACTCCCTATTCCATCAAAACTTACTACGGCAACGGACAGGACAACACTCATGGGTTTGTGCAACGTCAGCAGGTAGAAGGCACCAGCGTTTTTGACTACAACTACCCTATTTCCGGAAGTTACCCGGTAAAGCATGTACTATACAATGGCAGTAATCCCGTAGACTCTATACAATACCAATTGCAATACAGTCTTTGCCGTAGCGTATCGGCCAATGTCTTCCTCGATGGCAACAGTGATTGTGCCTTTGATCCTAACACGGAATCCTCCCTGTCACAGGCAGCGACAATCCAGGTTGATTCTAATAATGTCGTGATAGATACGATTTCTGTTATGGGCAAATTCACCTATCATATATTTGGCAATATTGGAGACGTTTACAAATTCACGGTACTTGACCTCCCGTTAGGCGTACAAAGTTCCTGCCTCAACGGAGTATTTACTGATACTATCCAGACTACAACTTACACAGGTACGCATGACCTGGGTACCGAATGTGGAACAGGCTCTGCTTTCGACCTGTCTGTAAACGCACATTTTACGGGTACCGGCACCGCCGCTGACGCCGACATCATCGTCCACAATACCTACTGCAATGCCCAGAATGCAACGGTCACTATGACCTTCAGCCCCAAGTATGAATTTCAAAGCGCTTACCCTGTGCCAACAACCCAGAACAACAATGTCATAACATGGGTTCTCACACCGGGTGATTTCAGCGATTATAACGCATACCTGCATGTAAGTCTGAACGAGGCCAACAGTCAGATAGTTATGCCTGGCGACACCGTGCATACTCAGTTCTCCGTTACGCCAACCACCGGCGACTCAGACCCGTCTAACAACACCATTTCTCTGGTGGATACCGTAACCGGACCTTATGATCCCAACGCAATATATGTATCGCCTGAGGGATGCATCACTCCGGGCGCAAACCTGGCTTACACGCTCACTTTTGAGAATATGGGCAACGACACGGCTCACAGCATTTACGTAATGGATACTCTGAACAATAATGTTGACATGCAGACCCTGCAGGTGATATCTTCTTCTCATGCTATGAACGTAATAAAAATAAGCACTGGCACCCACAACATTGTGAGGTTTGAATTTCCCGGCATCGATTTGCCCGACAGCTCTCACCACGACCAATGCCACGGCATGGTGATCTACACCGTAAACTCAGCAACCGCTATGTCTCTTACTGATGTCGTTACCAACAAAGCAGGCATCTTCTTCGACTACATGCCTGCAGTACTTACAAATGTTACAGAGACTCCCGTGTGTCAGCCACAGTCAGTAAATACGACATCTGGTAAAATTAAACTGCATATTTTCCCTAATCCGGCAAACAATGAACTTACCATACAAGGCCATAATTCAATAACCAGCTGCACTGTCCTTAGTCAGGCAGGACAAGCAATATTGCATAAGAATATCGAGGATGGAAAAGCAACATTAGATATCAGTAAGCTCCCTGCCGGTTTGTACTTTTTGAATGTTAGGGGTGCGAATGGCAACGAAGTACATAAATTTATTAAGATGTAACAAACCTGGTTCTTTTGTAAGAACAACAGCCCGGACAGTGATTGTTCGGGCTGTTCTTTTTGCGGGCGTATAAGCAGCTGCCGGTACATTTAAAACTCGGCGGTATATTTTTTGTGTGCATAAACCGGACCATGCACAAAGTTCTTACGGAACGATCTGTTAACTTTTTAGAAAGTTACATAAACAATTCATCGCCAACAGGTTTCGAGATGAAGGGGCAGGAATTATGGCTTGACTATATTTCTCCGTTCACCGATGATAATTTCCAGGACAATTACAATAACACGGTAGCAATCATTAATCCCGAAGCGGAATTTAAAGTAGTACTCGAGGCCCACGCCGATGAAATATCGTGGATGGTTAACTACATAGACCCCAAAGGCTTTATTTACGTCTTACCCAATGGTGGTGCAGACCCCATGGTCGCGCCCGGCAAGCATGTGCACATACATTCAGACAAAGGCATCATTCGTGGGGTGTTCGGCTGGCCCGCTATTCACCTCAGAAATGACATCACCAATCTTTACCCCGACCAATTTCACTTATTTGTAGACGCAGGCTTTGCCAATAGCGATGAAGCACTTGACAAAGGTGTAAGAGTAGGCAATATCATCACCTATCTGGACAGCTTTTCTATTTTAAATGATCGCTACTTCCTCGGTCGTGCGCTGGACAACCGCATAGGAGGCCTGGTAATAGCCGAAGTAGCCCGCATCATAAAAGAACAGAAAATAAAACTCCCCTACTCTCTTATGTGTGTGAACGCGGTGCAGGAAGAGGTGGGCCTTTACGGTGCCAAAATGATAGGAGAAAGACTCAGGCCGGACATAGCCATAGTCACTGATGTTACGCACGATACTAATACACCCTTTATAAAAATGCAGCGTCACGGCGAAACCGTTTGCGGAGCCGGTCCTGTACTCGCCATAGCGCCCGCTGTGCACAAGGGCTTCCTGCAACTGATAAAAGAAACAGCCCAAAAAGCCGGCATCCCTTACCAATTGGTAGCCGTATCAAGAGAAACAGGTACTGACGCTGACGCCATCGCTCTATCCAGCGGAGGTATCTCTTCTGCCCTTATCTCACCTCCTCTGCGCTATATGCATACTCCTGTTGAAATAGTACATATCGACGACGTAGAGAATTCCATCCTTCTCATCGTTGAAACATTAAAAAATCTGGACCCTGCAAAAATGAACATTAACCGTAGTATACCATTCTATACTACAAGCAATAAAACAGTATGAAAACAAAATCGATCTGGGAAGGTACCGCAGCAGCAGGTCCTGAATTCCCTACACTGGAAGGTACGCAAAACGCAGATGTAGTAATAATAGGCGGGGGAATCACCGGACTGACCGCTGCCATGTTGCTTAGCAACTCAGGAAAAGATGTGATAGTACTGGAAGCCCTGAGTATAGGTCTCGGCACTACCGGAAATTCAACAGGCAACTTATATTCTACAGTTGACGAACACCTTTCCGAGATCAAAAGAAAATGGAACGCAGATGTAATGAATGCGGTAGTGAAAGCAAGAGCAGCAGGCCTCAGCCTGATAGAAAAGACGATCAGCACACACAACATTGAATGCGATTTTGCCCGGCAGGCTTTTCACTTTTATGCAGAAAGCATGGATGATAAGATCGAAAAATTCATCGAAGAGGAATTTGACGCGCTGAAGGAAGCAGGACTAAACCCGCAACTCACCGGTGATGTAGGCCTCCCTTTCAAAACCGTGAAGGGTCTGAAGGTAGAAGGACAGGCACAATTCCAGCCTCTGCGCTACGTGCGCGGACTGGCAGCTGCCATATCCGGCAAGTGCAGGATATTTGAACAAAGCAAGGTAATAGACATAGACGATGACAACGGTATAGTAAAGACAGAAAAAGGCAGCGTAAAAGCCAAAGCCATCATTATGGCTACACATACTCCCATAGGCGTATACATGATACAGGGCGTACTGGCTCCTTACCGGGAATTTGGCGTGGCCGCTGAACTCAGGACTGCGAACTTCCCCGGCGGCATCTTCTGGGGAATGAACCAACCCAAGCACTCCATCCGCATTTTCAAAGACAACGGCAAAGACTACATAATAGTTGTAGGTGATAAATTCAAAACAGGTCAGCACGGAGACAGCAGTGAATATGTGCAGGGACTGGAAAAATACATCCGCGAACGTCTCGACATTTCCGACACCAAATACATCTGGGGCGGCCAGCACTACCGCACTGCCGATGGACTCGCCTACATAGGCAAACATTCCGACAAGCTCTACTTCCTCACCGGCTTTGCAACAGATGGTCTTGTGTACGGAACACTGGCAGCAATGATCGTTTCCGATCAGATTTTAGGAAAAGAAAACCCCTGGGAGGAAACATTCAGAGCAAACAGGTTTACGCCTCTGAAGTCAGCTAAAGATTTTATCGTAGAAAATGTAGACAATGTCGTCCAGTATTTCAAAGACATGCCGTTCACTGAAGATGATACGCTAAGAGGCATACAACCCGGCCAGGCAAAAGTGATAGAAAAAGACGGCGAAAAAATCGGCGTATACAAAGATGAAGCAGGCAACAACCATATCGTATCGGTAGTGTGCACCCACATGAAATGCATCCTCAACTGGAACGGCTCTGAAAAAAGCTGGGACTGCCCCTGCCACGGTTCCCGGTTTAATATAGACGGCGGAGTAATAGAAGGCCCTGCCATAAGAGACCTGCCACATAAACAGTAACTAAAAAACAATTTTATGATATACACGATCATTGCATTCTTCTCGCTCGCAGCAATACTGGGTATTATGCTGCTGTCATATGTCCTGCAGTCGAAAGAAACCCCCAAGGGGGTAATGATAATGCACGGACTGTTCGCAGTTGCAGGACTGGTGCTGCTGTTGTACTATGTATTCAACAACGAGCCCGGCCCTGTAGAAAGCGCTGTGCTTTTTGCTATTGCTGCTGCAGGCGGATTAATAGTCGCCTTCAGGGACATAACAGGCAAGTCCATACCCAAGTGGCTGGCAGTTGTTCACGGCCTTGTGGCGGTTGGTGGCTTTATATTCTTATTGATATTCGCTTTTGCAAACTGAGTGTTAAAAGATACCGGATACACTATTAAAACTGCGGGCGCTCTTCAAATACGATCTCGTATTTAATCCCGTCCGGGTCTTTAAAGAAAAGAGCGTAGTACTTCTCTCCATGCTGCGGGTAAAACTTCGGCGGGTCCACTATATGGGCGCCTGTTTCTTTAATCTTTTCATAAGCCTCATCCACCTCTACCTGCGAACTTGCTTTAAAAGCAAGGTGATGCAGCGCCCCGGGCTTTCTGCGATGTACGGTTTCATCCCTGAACGCTTCACGGGGAGAATTGATGCCAAAGATCAAAAGAGGATGGATGTACTCCACCACATCAAACTCGTGTGCAGCCACTCTGCCCTTACCTTTCCGCGCGAGGTCAAAGCCGAGGATGGGCATCAGTTTATCATAAAACGGCTCCGCTATTGCCATGTCTTTCACTGTTACCTGTATATGATCGATGACGGGCTTCATACTGTGGTGACTTTAAATACAAAGTTGGTGAAAAGCTCCGAAATCGTAAAATGTGACTAGTAACCATATCCCCCTTTGCGCGCTGGTCTGTGCTTCAGCGAAGAGCCTGTCCCGACGTATGCCCAATCGTGTGGACACATCCCCTCGCACATTCCATGCCGCAAAGTCCCCCTTGCCGCGTGGCCTCGTGGGCGAGCGAAGGGGGTGGCCAGTGGGCGGCCCGAGCGTGGCGGCCGGGGGATGTCCTTGGTATGCTGGCTGTTTGCCGGGACAAAGCCTGAAAAAAATGTGTCCACACGATAGGACGTATGTCGGGAGGGGGATGTAAGCACGCATCCATTAACGAAAAACACCTAACTTGCTTATTACTGAACCACCAGCTCATGAAAAAACTATACTTATCAGCTTTGTTTGTATTCGCTACCGCTCTTGCCTCAGCACAGTCTACAGCGTGGATGCCGGCCGATAGCGCACAGAACATTACCAAACCAGGCTCTGGTCCCGGCGACCCCACCTGGAATATCGCTACCCTGCCGCTCGTGCACAATGGCACTGCCTATGGTGCATCT
>DASPNB010000103.1:0-2245 GCA_035626755.1 Flavipsychrobacter sp. | reverse complement strand
CAGGAAAGGACATATGTTTTGTAACAAGAGCATTTTCCCGCTCAAAGACCTCCTGAAGATGCCGGAGCGCTGCACAGAGTGCGGGCAGAAAATGGAGTTGGAAGTTGGTTTCTATTACGGAACAGGCTACGTGAGCTATGCACTTACTCTGGTATTTCTTGCCGGTGTATTCTTTACTTACTGGGGCATATTTGGCCTGTCGTATAAAGATAATAGTGTCTTTTATGCACTTGGCTGGTCCATTGCGGTAGTGCTCCTGTTACAGCCTTGGTTGATGAGGATGTCAAGGGTGCTTTATTTATATATGTTCGTCAGGTATGGCAGGGGCACTACCTGGAAGTCAGAAGAATAAATTATTCCACTAAATTAGCGGCATGCAAAAGATCCTGGTTGCCAATCGTGGCGAGATAGCCTTGCGTGTAATGCGCACGGCCAGAGAGATGGGAATTAAGACTGTAGCAGTTTTTTCTGAAGCCGACAGAAATATGCCTTTTGTCCGATACGCCGATGAGGCTGTTTGCATAGGCCCGGCTGCTTCGTCGCAGTCATATCTTAAAGGAGACAAAATAATAGACGTAGCAAAACAAACAGGCGCAGATGCCATCCACCCCGGCTACGGTTTTCTCAGCGAGAACGCAGGTTTTTCCAAAGCAGTTGCTGATGCAGGTCTCATCTTCATTGGTCCTTCCGCCTATTCCATAGAAATGATGGGTAGCAAGATAGCCGCCAAGCAGGCTGCCAAGAAGTTCAATGTACCAATGGTTCCGGGTACGGAAAACCCCGTAAAGGACGCTGCCGAAGCAAAACAAATTGCAAGAGCTACAGGTTATCCTATTCTTATTAAAGCTTCTGCAGGCGGCGGGGGCAAGGGTATGCGCGTGGTAAATAACGAAGATGAACTGGAGGAGCAAATGCGCATGGCGAAGAGCGAAGCGCTCAGTGCCTTCAGCGATGATGCTGTCTTCATCGAAAAATACGTGGCCTCACCCAAGCATATTGAGATACAGCTGGTAGGCGATAAGCATGGCAATTATGTTTACCTCTTCGAAAGAGAATGTTCCATCCAGCGCCGCCACCAGAAGCTGGTAGAGGAGGCACCATCTTCCTGCCTTACTCCCGATATAAGAAAGGCGATGGGGGAGTGCGCTGTGGCAGTGGCCCGTTCATGTAACTACGACGGTGCAGGTACAGTAGAATTTCTTGTTGATGATAAACTGAATTTCTATTTCCTGGAGATGAACACCCGCCTCCAGGTAGAACACTGTGTTACAGAAATGATCACAGGTATCGACCTTGTGAAAGAACAGATAAATGTAGCCCGTGGTAATAAGCTATCTTTTACCCAGGATTATCTGAAAATAAATGGCCACTCCATAGAGCTGCGCGTTTGTGCTGAAGATCCCGTAAATAATTTCCTCCCCGATACCGGCACACTTGAAATGTATCAGCCTCCTAAAGGCCCCGGCATTCGTGTAGACGATGGCTACGAACAAGGCCAGGAAATTCCTATCTATTACGATCCCATGATCGCAAAGCTGGTAGTGCATGGCGCCACACGCGATGAGGCCATAGAGCGTCTTTGCAGGGCCGTAGATGAGTTTTACGTCAAGGGCATTCAAACCACCCTCAGCTTCGGCAAATGGGCTGTGCAGCAGGAAGCTTTCCGCAAGGGCGACTTTGATACTAAGTTCATCGACAAGTATTTTAAGCCGGAATATCTGACTGAAACAAGTCCGGAAACCGATGAGATTGCGGCCTTACTCGGTTCATTCATCTGGGAGAAGAGCAAATTACAGCAGACCACTGTTTCCGCAAATGGCTCCGGCAGTAATTGGAAGCTGAAGCGTAGATAACCGGACAACAAACCGACTTTGCGTATTCTTTGCGCGTCCTTCGCGACCTTTGCGTTTAGACTTAAATGCAAAGGTTTTTTTTTGTCCTCAATTTGCCCGAAAATATCCCCATTACAAATTGTTAAACCTTTTGGCTGTTCATAGATCTTATGTTTAAGCGGCTGATTTTTAGCGCATCAGCAGCATAACATTTCTTTAAGACAATGTTACTGGCAGCTGGTAGGAATTTGTATTCCCCTAAGCGACAAATTTTGTTCATTCAAAGCTATAGATATGAAAACGAGAATAACGAGACTTGTGATACTTCTGCTGATGGCAATAGGGCTTTGTGTAAACAATGTCCAGGCACAGCATTATAAAAAGTATCATAAGCACAAGCATTACAAACATTA